>JASHQL010000218.1 GCA_030039155.1 Streptosporangiaceae bacterium
CGAACAGGTGCCTCGTCGAGAAAGCGCAGCTCCGCGCCTGGGAAGTCAGCCATGACTAGCCGGGCCAGTGTGCTTTTACCTGTCTGCCGGGCGCCGTTGACAACCACGACGCGAGTGTCGCCAAGCGCGGCTCCGACAGCCGCCTGAGCGTGGCGGGGTATGAGCCCGGCCCCAGGTTCCATGCAGAGGACCCTACCCAAGCTGGTGGTTGAACTGCCGATCTGTCTGTGGTTGGTTAGCCGACCATAGGATGGTGGATCTGCCGACTGGTCAGCCCACCGCTGTCAGCCAGCGCCAGGCTTGCATGAGAAGCCGTACTCCACGCGGCGCCGATGGTTTCCGACTTCCGCCTACGGCCGGGTGGGAGCCTGACGGCAGCGAGTCTGCAGGTGCCCTGAATGGTCCTGGCGGCATCAGTCCAGATCAGCGGACCGTTGGGACTCCGCTAAGCCTTCCTGCTCAAGTCCTGGATTTGATCCGGGAGCAGGAGGCCGCGGGTTCGAATCCCGCCATCCCGACTGGTCAACACGTGGATGCCGCGACTACGTCTCGCGTGGGAGCCCAAGCGGGTATTCCTAAAGATGAGCAGGCAGTATCTGGTGCCAGGCCATCGCGGTGCGCTTGGTCGCGGCGGTGGCGAGACGTTCCCGAGCACAGTGGATCCTCGGGGCGCTTTCCTTGACGCTCTCGATGTGCCTGCCAAGGGCCTGCTGGTCGCCGCCGGTACGGTGGCTGCGCGCGTCTCTCTGAGATCCGCATTTCCTGCGGCTCAGGGTCGGCCACGCCATTTCCGCAGCCGATAGCATGCGCCTTCCCAATAATGGCGTCCCTGGCTCGTCGGTGAGATTCTTAGCGATGACGGCAGGAAAGGAGCTGAGGCGTGGTATTGGCTGCTGTGGCGGTGACCGCTGGTAATGCGCTCGTGCAGGCGATGGTCACCGATGGCTGGCAAGGGGTCAAGCGGAAGTTCGCGGCCCTGTTCGGCCATGGCGCCCCTGACTCGGGGGTCGAGAGCCAGCTCGACGCCGACCGGCATGAGCTGATGGCCGCCGAGCCCGATGAGATTGCCCAAAGGCAGGCGGCACTGGCGGGCCGGTGGGCCACTCGGTTCGCTGACCTGCTGAAGGCTCACCCGGAAGTCGAGAGCGAGCTGGCTGGCTTGGTCAACGAACTGCACGTGGCCGGACCGGTGTCTGCTACCGAACACTCGGTTGCTGTCGGCGGGGACATGAACATTGTGGCTGGGCAAGGCAGCGTCGCTGCGGCGGTGATACACGGGGATGTGACCGTGGGCCCTACCAGGCCGGGCCGGGCGAGCAGCTAGCCGGGTCCGGGGTCATCGGCCCGGTCGGGCCGGGAGCTGTGATCGCCGACCGGGGCAGCTTCGCCGCCGGACAGGTCTACCTTTTGCAGCGGCCTGAGCCCGCTCGGAAGCCGGTGTCGTTGCCGTCGCGCCTGGATGTGCTAGCCGGCCGGGACGAGTTGCTCGCCGAGGTGCACGCGCTACTTACTGCGGAAGATCGACCTGGGCCGCGGCTGGTGGTGTTGTGCGGGCTAGGCGGGGTGGGCAAGACCAGTGTGGCGGGCGAGTATGCGCACCGGCATTTGACCGAGGTTGGCGTGGCCTGGCAGCTGGCGGCCGAGGAAGCCGATGTGCTTGAAGTGCAGATGGCCGAATTGGCAGCACAGCTGGGCGGCCACTCGGCTGACCCGCGCGATGCCGTCGCCTCCGTGCACGCACTGCTGGCCGCCTGGCCTGACGACTGGCTGCTGATCTTCGATAACGCCCCGGACGAGGCATCGTTGCGTAGGTTCCTGCCCCCGGCCGGGCGGGGGCGGGTGCTGATTACCAGCCAGAGCCAGCACTGGCCTGGCCGGGCCATTGTGGACGTGCCGGTACTGACTCCTGAGGTTGCAGCAAGGTTCCTGCTTCGCCGAACCGACGACACGGACTGGCAAACGGCTGCGGCACTGGCCGCCGAACTGGGCGGGCTGCCGCTAGCGCTCGACCAGGCAGCCGCCTACATGCAGGCCACTGGCACCGCGCTGGCCCAGTATCTGCCCCTGCTGAGGAGCCGGCAGGCCGACCTGCTGTCGCGTGGTGACGTGCCAGGGCATCGGGTAGATGTGGCGGCGACGCTGGGACTGGCGTTGTCCCGCCTGGCGGATCAAGACCCCTCGGCGCGAGGACTGATTCGGGTGCTGGCATTCCTGGCCCCAGAGGCGGCGCCGCTGACGTTGCTTCTGGTGACTGATCGACGGCCTAACGACGTGTGGCTGCTAGGGCCCGAGGTTGCGGCTGAGGTCGGGGCCTTGCTGGGTGATCCGGTCGCGCTTGGGGATGCGATCGCTGCGCTGCGGCGGTACTCGCTAGTCACCCTGGCGGGGAATGGGCTGGTGCTGGTCCATCGTCTGGTGCAGGACATTACCCGTGCTCAGCTCACTGCCGATGAGGCTGCATTGTGGCGACGGGCCGTCGGCGCCCTCGTTGAAGTGGCCGTCCCCGAAGAAACGT
The DNA here is from genome assembly GCA_030039155.1 of Streptosporangiaceae bacterium. Classification (GTDB taxonomy): domain Bacteria; phylum Actinomycetota; class Actinomycetes; order Streptosporangiales; family Streptosporangiaceae; genus JOPF074. The sequence goes on from JASHQL010000218.1 coordinate 2,516, forward strand.
GGCTGCCGGAGCGATGGCCGACGTATGCGGCACTGCTGCCGCACGCTCGAGTTCTCCTTTACATGACCGGCCAGCAGATGTGGTGGATCTCGCATTACCTCCTGTCGAGCGGCAACTATCACGCCGCGGTAGACCTGTTGCAGCAGATCGTCGGGGCGTACGAGGAGTCCAGCCACTATGGCCCTGACCATCCAGAAACCCTGGTCGTCCGCGCAGAACTCGCGGGCGCGGTCGGGCTGGCAGGGAACGCGGCTCAGGCCCGAGACCAGTACGCCGCTCTGCTGCCCTGCTTTGACGAGGTCCTGGGCGCTTATCACAGCGAGACGCTGAAAATCCGCCACAACCTTGCCCACTGGACGGGCCAAGCAGGGGATGCCGCTGGAGCGCTAGACCAGTTCGCTGCCCTACTGCCCCTTCGCGAGAAACTCGACGGTCCCGAGGACCCTGAGACCTTGAACACCCGTGCCAACCTGGCCGGCTGGATCGCGGCGGTGGGCGATGCAGCCACAGCCCGAGATCAGTACGCTGCTCTGCTGCCCGTTTACGAGCGGGTCTTCGGACCCGAGGACTCCCGGACGCTCGAAGCCCGCTATCGCGTCGCGGTGTCGACGGGGGACGCCGGGGACCCAGCCCTGGCCCGCGACCTGCTCACTGCCCTCGTACTCACGTACGAGCGAGTCATGGGTCCGGAGCACGCAGTCACGCTACGAGTCCGCCACGACCTCGCGACATGGACTATGGAAGCCGGGGACGCAGCCGAAGCCGGTGATCAGCTCGCTGCCCTGCTGCTGGCCGAGCAGCGGATCATAGGCCCCGAGCACCCCGATACCCTGGCGACCCGCTACGCGCTGGCCAGGTGGACCGCAGCGGCGCGGTCTACCGCGGAGGCGCGCGACCAGCTCACTGCCCTGCTTGCCGTTTACGAGCGGGTCTTCGGTCCCGAGCACCCGGTCACCCTGGAGGCACGCGACAAACTTGCCGCGTGGACAACGCAGGCGCGCGACGGGTCAGCCGGCTGACCAGCAAATGAGGGGAACTCGGACTCGCAGGCCTTGAGAGCCGCGACCTTAACAGCGTCCTGGTGCGGGCCCGCGGCATGCCGGTTCTTCCGGGTGACGGTGGGGCAGCAAGATCGAGCTGGCTACGGGTAGGCACGGACACGGTGGTCGTACCCCATTCGCGGAGACCACCGGTGAACCGTCATCTCACCACGGTTGAGGTCCCATTCGACGAACAGCGCCCGCTCGATGGCCAGGACGAACACCACCGCTCGCTGCGGCGGCTGGGCCGACCACCACGCGTCGGCGGCGGCGGCGCCAGTTGCCTGGTCGGCCTCAACG
>JASHQL010000219.1 GCA_030039155.1 Streptosporangiaceae bacterium
CGGGGGACGCCGGGGACCCAGCCCTGGCCCGCGACCTGCTCACTGCCCTCGTACTCACGTACGAGCGAGTCATGGGTCCGGAGCACGCAGTCACGCTACGAGTCCGCCACGACCTCGCGACATGGACTATGGAAGCCGGGGACTCAGCCGAAGCCGGTGATCAGCTCGCTGCCCTGCTGCTGGCCGAGCAGCGGATCATAGGCCCCGAGCACCCCGATACCCTGGCGACCCGCTACGCGCTGGCGAGGTGGACCGCAGCGGCGCGGTCTACCGCGGAGGCGCGTGATCAGCTCACTGCCCTGCTTGCCGTTTAGGAGCGGGTCTTCGGTCCCGAGCACCCCGTCACCCTGGAGGCACGCGACAAACTTGCCGCGTGGACAACGCAGGCGCGCGACGAGTCAGCCGGCTGACCAGCAAATGAGGGGAACTTCGGACTCGCAGGCCTTGAGAGCCGCGACCTTAACAGGGTCCTGGTCGGCGCCCGCGGCATGCCGGTTCTTCCGGGTGACGGTGGGGCAGCAAGATCGAGCTGGCTACGGGTAGGCACGGACACGGTGGTCGTACCCCTTTCGCGGAGACCACCGGTGAACCGTCATCTCACCACGGTTGAGGTCCCATTCGACGAACAGCGCCCGCTCGATGGCCAGGACGAACACGACCGCTCGCTGCGGCGTCTGCGCCGACCACCACGCGTCGGCGGCGGCGGCGCGAGTTGCCGGGTCGGCCTCAACGGCGGCTCCGTCCAGCTTCAGTTCTCCCTCGCCGTGGTCAGGCCCGGTCACGATCGTGTGCAGGACATACCGTGGGTCCCGCCGCAGATCTGCTGCTTTCGCCGACCAGGCCATGGCACCAACCAGCAAGTTACCCGCGGCGACGTGCGGCTCGATCGGGCTGATCCGAGGCGATCCGTCCCGGCGCAAGGTACCCAGCATCGCCACATGCGCAGCGTTCAAGCGAGCCATGCCCAGCCGGGCAATCCGAGGTGCGCCCGCCTCCATATCGCGCCAGCCGGGCACGCCAGGTGCCCTTGCCACGTCTGCGACATTACCCACCAGGCTCATATCCGCTCTGGCTGCCGCGCAGAGCACGTGCGGTGGAGGAGCTTGGCCGCAGCTGCCGGGGTTAGCTCACTGATACCGGGAGGTGCGCCGGTCCGCGCAGGTTGATCCGCCCATTCCACTCCACGTCGCCAGCAAGTGTCAGGCGGGGGAATCGGCCGGCCAGATGCTCGAACACGACGGCGGCCTCGAGCCTGGCCAGCGACGCGCCCAGGCAGTGGTGATGCCCTGCGCCGAAGGACAGGTGCTGCCGCGCGTTGTCGCGGTCGAGTCGCAGTTCGTCGGCGTCAGCACCCCAGAACTGCTTGTCGCGGTTGGCGGAGCCGAGGCTGGCCATCACGAATGCGCCCGCCGGAATCGTGATCCCGCCGACTACCACCGGCTCCAGCGTGACCCGCCGGCTCGCCTGCACTGGGCTGTCGTAGCGGAGCATCTCCTCGACCGCGTTGCCGGTCAGGGCCGGGTCGGCCCGAAGCATCGCGAGCTGGGAGGGGTGGCGCAGCAATGCCAGGGTGCCGCCGGCGATGAGATTGACGGTGGTCTCATGCCCGGCGATGTACAGCAGCAGTGTCTGCGCCACCAGTTCGTCATCGTTGAGCACATCACCGTCGTCCTCGGCGTGAATCAGCGCGGTCAGCAGGTCGTCCGCTGGGTTGGCCCGCTTCCAGGCGATCATCTCCGCCGCGATCTGGGACAGTTCCTCGTCTGCGGCCATGATCGCCTGGATCAGGCCGGGATCCGACACGGGTTCCAGCGAACGTACAACAGTGCCGGTGAGCTGGCGGATCCGCTCGTGGTCAGCAGGCGGCGTACCGAGCATCTCGGCAATCACGGCGAACGGCAGCGGGAACGCGAGCGAGTCGACCAGGTCCACCGTCCCTATGGCGGCAATCTCGTCGAGCATGCCATCAACCAGATCGGTGATTCGCGGCTGCAGCGCCTGGATGGCTCGCGGCGTGAACGCCTTCGACACCAGCTTGCGCATCCTGGTGTGGTCCGGCGGATCCCGGTCGAGCATCGAGACCGCGCTCGGAGGCCGCGCGCCCTCCCCGTACATCTGCTCGCGCAGCTGGCGCAGCACGCTGTCGGCCGCCACGTTGTCGTCCTCGACCGACAATCCCGGCGCCCGGAGCAGCCAGGACACGTCGTCATAGCTGGTCAGCAGCCAGAACCCCAGCGGGTGCGGGTACACCGGCGCCTGCTCCCGCATGATCGCGTACTGCGGGTAAGGATCATCGGTAAACCCCGGCACGAACGGGTCGAACAGCGGCGGGGGCATCGTTTCGGTCAAGGCAGGATTCCCCTTACCGTGCGGGCAGCACCGCCCGAAGCGCGAAGCCGCATCGGGCAGCGCAGCAACGTCGGCGACCCGGCAACAGCCGCGCCCGGCTTCAACTTTAAGGCCTCCTGACGGCGCATATGCCGCGGGCCGGCTAGCCGGGCACCACCCTTCAGCACGCTGAACCCGGCCCGCCGGCCGGCCTGTACACAGCTTCCGTCCAGCTTCGAACTGCTCGTGCAATCCGCTGCTGCCGCGGGCCGATCGAAGGTCAGGAGTGCGGGACATCGAGTGGCGAGGCGGTCAGGCCTGATTTCGGGCTAGGTGAGGCGACCGGACAGGTCATCGCGCCTTAGTGAGTGGTGTAGTTGATGTCGCCCGCGTCCGGGCAGGCGATCGCGAAGCAGAAGCACCGGATGGGCGCGTGGTCGCTTGCGGCTACCAGGCTGTGCACTTCGTTCGGCGGAATGTACACCAGGTCGCCCTGGCCGATTTCCCGGCTCTCCTGGCCGATGACCATCGTGCCGCGCCCGTAGAGCACGTAATAGAACTCGTGAGTGGGATGGGTGTGCGGATCGACGGCGCCGCCACCGGTGATCTCGAACTCGTTGACCAGTTCCAGCGAGCCGCCTGCGGTCGTCTCGCGCATCGTGCCCGGCGGCATCAGGTACCAGACCGGGGTGGTCCCGTTGTGCTCTACGGTCGGCGGCACTGTGGCGATGTTGCGGACGTCCATCCGATGCCTTCCTTGGGTGGCCCGAGGGCTGGATAGTACTGACTACCGAAAGGAGACGTCCATGCCGGTAGCGGCCCTGACGATCCGTGCGCAGCCTTTCGATCCGGCCGGCTGGGGCTTGTACGGCTGGGTGCCCGTGCCCGACACCGACCCGCGGGATGGCAGTTCGCGGCTGGACTTCGAATGGGCCGACGTTCATCTCAACCTGATCGGCCACGATGCCGCCGAGGTGCCGCGGACCGAGCGGGGCTTGGTCTGCGAGATGCTGTTCCGGCATCGAACGCACACGCAGGCGCTGATGGTGCTGAACTGCCCGGCGGTGGCTGTCGTGGCCCCGCCGGGTACTACCTTCACCTCTCGGCAGGATGCTGGCCTGCTGCGGGCCTTCCTGCTGCGGCCGCACGATGCCTTCGTGCTGCACCGGGGGACCTGGCACTGGGGGCCGTTCCCGGTCAGCGCGCCCAGGGTGGACATGCTGAACGTGCAGGGACTGCGGTACGCCGAGGACAACGAGTGCTGCCGGCTCGCCGATATCGGCGCGAGCGTCGAGGTCATCACCGGCTAGCCAGGCGGCCGCGCAACTGCTCCCGGTGTTGGCCTCGCGGTGCGGACGCTGCTGGCCGGGTCGCGGTGGGCGAACCAGACTTCTTCGGCGGGCCAGCGGCGGACCCATTGGTCCGGGAATTCGGGGAAGTCGTGGTTCGCGGCGCCCGGCGGTACCTGGACCTCGATCAGGTCATCGACGACGAGGCCGCAGCTGGCCATGAGCCGGATCGTTTCGCCGTGCGGGAGGGTGAACAGCCGGTAGTGGTTGCCGGAGTCGCCGGCGCGGACGACCCGGTGCAGCCCGAACAGGTCGCGGACGAGCCGGCTGGTAGCTGGTCCGTTCGCTGGCATGCACAGGCGGGCCAGCACGGACTGGGCCATGAACACGAGCCGGCCGCCAGGCCGCAGCAGCCGGGCTGCCTGCGGGATCCACCGGTAGGGGTCGCACCAGACCGATGCGCCATATTCGCTGATCACCAGGTCCGCGCAGCCGGCGGCGAGCGGGACCCGCTCGGCGTCGCCTTGCAGCAGCGGGAAGTGCAGGCCGAACTCGTCTTGCAGGCGCCGGGCCGTGGCCAGCTGGCGGCCCGAGACGTCGACCCCGACCGGGCGCGCGCCGCGGCGGGCCAGCCACGCCGAGACGTAGCCGCTGCCGCAGCCCAGTTCCACGGCCACTGAGCCGCTAGCGCGGGCCGGCAGCACCGGCAGCTGTGACTGGGGGATGCACCAGATTCCCCAGTACGGCTCGGCAGCCTCCCACCGGGGCCGCGCATACCGGTCGAACCAGGCCGACATGTGCTCGTCCCACTGCCGCCTGGTGACCGGTACATGGTCGCCTGGTTGACCGGTCATACCGCGATCGTAGGAACCTGCCCCGGCGCGGGACCACCCCTCGGCATGCCGCCCGCGGCCTGCGGCGTCTCGGAACCCGACTGGATCGCGGCTGCGGGATGTTGTCTGTCTGGCGACATCGGCTGGCGTTCTACGGTCTTGGCTGACGGCGATGGCGTGCTTACCGTGAGGCGATGAGCAGCGAGCGCGGCCGTTTGCCGGCACCTGACCTGGCCGATGGGCTTCGGCGTGCTGCACCTGGGCGCGGCGGACGGGCACATCCCGACCGGCAGTGCGCTCCGAGGAATCCGCACCACCCGGGCGCTGAACCGGCGGATGCCGGCCGCCGCCTCGGCTGGCCGGATGCCATGACAAGCCAGCCGCGGCTGGTGGCGGTCACCATCGTCCACCGGGTTCGCCGCGGCTACTTCCACGACACCGCGATCGACAAGCAACCAGTCGAGGGGCCCGTGCGGGTCACGGT
>JASHQL010000220.1 GCA_030039155.1 Streptosporangiaceae bacterium
GCGGCGGCCCTGAGCACGTCGCGCTCGGTCAGGATCCCGGCCAGGAACGTGCCCTGCATGATGACGGCGGAACCGACCTTCGCCGCCACCATGGACCGCGCGGCCTCGGCCACCGACGACTCTGGCGTCGCGGTCACCACCGAGCCGTTCATCAGGTCGCGAAGTGTCGTCACCGCATGTCCTCCCGGTCAGGTCAGGCAGATCAGCCAGGTCAGCAAGGTCGGCCAGGTCAGGCAGCGTCAGCGAGTCAGCCGCTCTCGCCGATCTCATCCAGGTCAGGATCCGCGTGCTGGGTAGCGGGTGCCGCCAGTTCTGCGGACAACTGCGCCCACAGCGATCCGGCCCACGCCGAGACGTGCGGCCAGCGCTTCCAGAACACCTGCAGCGTCGTCTGGTCGAAGTCCGAGCACGCCCGCTCCGCGGTAATCGTGCGGGTCACGTCGTCAAGGTCATGGATGAGTTCCAGGAACCTGTCGGCGATCTCGTCCATCGCGACCTCCAGAGCCGAGCCACGGTCGGGGGGGTCCGGGGGGCCGTTCCCCCGGCTGGCCGAATACGGCCACCGGTATGTCAACGACGCTAACTCACCTGCCCGCGCAGGTCACGGTCGTTCCGCAAGAGCTACCACGCACCAGGGCGCCGGCGTGGCCAAACTGCCGATCTATCCAGAAACAGCAGCAGAACATCAGTGATCACAGCAGAAAAGCAACGATGACGGCAGAGCTGACGTCTAACGCTGTCGGAACGCACCGGCTCTATCGGAGCGCCTGCTCCGGACGGGAGACTCATGATGAGACGTACCTGGCGGCGGTCGGCCGTCACCGCGGGGGCCGCCGGGATGGTCGCGATTGCGACGGGGGCGGCCATGATCGGTTTCATGACTGCCGGCATCCCGGCAGCGGCACAGGCGGCCGGGGCCGCCAGGCCTGCTCCGTTAGCGGTGTCGCTGCGGCCGGCCGAGGCGGCAAGCCTGGCCGCGAAGTACGGCCCGCAGATCAAGCTGATCGTGGCGCAGCGGCACATCACCGCGTACCGCTACGGCAAGGGCAGCGTCTACTTCGATCCCGGCATCTGGATTGCCGCGCTGAACTCGCAGCTCAGGCTCGACGTGCTGCGGCCGCGGTACGGCAAGCCGCTGACCATCACCGAGGTGGTGCAGACCCCGGACGGCACGGTGTACCGGCAGCTGCCGCACACCACCCTGGACGTCTGGAACGGGCTGCTCAGGTTCGCGGACTACCGGCTGACCAACGCGGCGGGCAAGCTCGTCGCCCAGGGCTCGTTCACCTTCTGCCCGAGCGACTCCGCGCTGGCACGCAGCGACCCCAACAGCGCGCCGAACGACTCGTTCCCGATGCAGTGCTCCTCATACGACCCGTTCACTGTCGGCGCCGTCTGGGGGCTGCCGCGCGGCTGGGCCGCCGACCCCGGGCTGCCGCGCGGCTTCAAGATGCCGGTCGGGCACTACAAGCTGGTCGAGCACATCAACCCGCTGTACACCAGGCTGTTCCGGATCAGCGCCAAGCACGCGACGGCGGTGGTGCGGATCAAGGTGGTCAAGGGCTCGTCCTGCGGCTGCCCCGGTTGCTGCCCGATCGGGCCGCCCGGCGGCTTCGTCAGGGTGCACAGGACCGCGCAGCACGCCGCCAGCAAAGGCAGCGCAGCCAGGCTGCCTGCGGTGAAGGTGCTGAACAACCCGCCGGCGGCTGCGCTGCCCGACCTCATCCCGCTGCCGTCCTGGGGCATCTCCATCGAGCACACCAAGCACCGTGGTGACTTCCTCGACTTCGGCGCGACCGTGTGGATCAGCGGGAACGCGCCGCTCGACGTTGAGGGCTTCCGCACCTCGGACTCCAACACGATGCAGGCCTGGCAGTACTTCTACCTGCACCACCACATCATCGGCAGGGCGCACGTCGGCACGATGGGCTTCGCCAGCTACAACAGCTGGCACTTCCAGCAGTTCGCCCAGTACAAACTGCTGAACGCCCGCAAGCAGGTGGCGGTGTCCAGCCGGAAGGTCGGCTTCTGCATCGCGCCGACCGACGCCATCGACATGCTGCTGCGGCACGCCACCTGGCAGCCGTCCTACACCGGCATCTCCGGCAACTGCGGTGACCCGAGCGCGCTGTGGGTGACCGAGACCCTGCCGCTGGGCTGGGGCGACACCTACGTGCAGACCGTCCCGTACCAGTCCTTCGACATCAACAAGATCCCGGACGGCACGTACTACATCGAGATCATCGCCAACCCGGAGCACCTGCTGCACGAGACGAACACGCACAACGACGTCTCGCTGCGCAAGGTGATCATCACCGGCACGGCGGCGCACCGGCACGTGATCGTGCCGGCCTGGCACGGCCTCAACGCTGAGCGCTAAACCCTTCAGGACGGGAACGACGTGGGGTGGCGATCTGCCGCTGTCACAGTGTCGGTGGATCGTCACCCACGCCCTCGCCGCCGCTCAGCTAGCTGTCGGCTCCACGGTGGGCGCGGCCGTGCTGCCTTGCCCAGGCGGCCGGTTCGCCGAGATCCAGGCGTCGATCCGCTCCCACCACCCGTACAGCCAGTCCACCTGCGCCTCGCGGTCGGCGTCCCGCGGTACCTGGCCGGACGGCACCCGCCACCACCTGGCCTTGATGTCGTAGCCGATCGGCAGGCTCCGCCACAGGTCGCCGATGGTGGCGAGGCTGTCCAGCCCGGCATGCGCGACGAAGATCACGTCGGCCTCCGGGCACGCCTTGATCGCCGCGAGCGCGCCGCCCGCCCGCGGCGCCAGCACGTTCGGCATCTTCCGCGCTCTGGCCGCCAGGTCCTCGCGGCCGGCCTGCTCGAGCCGCCTGATGCTGCGGCGCCACCGGCCTGGCGTCCAGTTGCCGCCCTCGGGAAAGATCAGCAGCGCGCCGGCCTGGTCGAGCCCGCGGGCAAGCCGCTCGATCTGGTCAATGAACAGCCGCTCGCCGGCCTTGCGGCGGTGGACGAACACGTTCGGCAGCCGGTTGGCCACCACGTCGACCCCAGGGTCGAGCTGCAGCGCGGCCTTCATGACCACGCGCGG
>JASHQL010000221.1 GCA_030039155.1 Streptosporangiaceae bacterium
CATCGAGCGGTCGCGCAAGGCGGTGGCCGGCCGCTGCCTGGACGACCTGATCCCGGACGACGGCGAGCCGGTCAGCCTGCGCTGGGTGTACCAGCACATGATCGAGGAGTACGCCAGGCACAACGGGCACGCCGACCTGCTCAGAGAGCGGATCGACGGGGTGACCGGCGACTTAGCCCGGCACGCCGGCCGGCAACCGCCGGGCCGGCCACGGTCAGGCCGGCAACGATCGGGCCGGCAACGATCGGGCGAGCGACGGTCGGGCGAAGCGACGGTAAGGCCGGCGACGGTCAGGCCGGCGACGGTCAGGCGAGCGACGGTCAGGCGGCCTTCGCGCTGATCCTGGTGCCGAGGTCGGCCCCGGCGCAGATCTCCCGCATCACCCCGACCGCGGCCACGTCGAACACGTGCATGGTCAGCGACTGCTCGTTGGCCAGCACGAACGCGCTGGTGTCCATCACTCGCACGCCCACCGCGATTGCCTCGTCGTAGGTGAGGCTGGCGTACCGCTTCGCTGACGGGTTGACGTTCGGGTCGCTGTCGTAGACCCCGTCGACGCCGCGCTTGGCCACCAGCAGCGCGTCCGCGTCCAGCTCGAGCGCCCGCTGCACGGCCGGGTAATCGGTGGTGACGTACGGCTGGCCGATCCCGCCGGCCAGCAGCACGATCAGCCCGCGCTCCAGGTGCCGCAGCGCGCGCAGCCTGATGAACGGCTCGGCCACGCTCTGGATCGGGATCGCGGTCATCACCCTGACGTCGGTCTCGGTGCGCGAGGTCAGCGCGCCGCGCAACATCAGCGCGTTCATCACCGTGCCGAGCATGCCGATGTTGTCCGCCTCGGCCCTGCTGATCCCCCAGCCCTCGGCCATCCGGCCGCGGAAGAAGTTGCCGCCGCCGACCACCACGGCGACCCCGACGCCCAGCTCGGCCACGGACAGGACCTCGGTGGCGACATGAGCGAGGCTCGCCGGGTCGGTCCCGGCCCCCGACGGGCCCGCCAGCGCCTCACCGCTGAGCTTGACCACGACCCTGCGGTACCGCGGCGCCGTCACATGTCCTCCCGCCTGGCAGCGCCCCGTGCCGGGCGCCCGCCTGCTCACGTTGCCGACCTGCATCGTCTCATCCGCGGCCGGATGCCGAGCCCTGCGGGCGTGATTCGGCTGCGATGAGGCAGTCCAGGCACACCGCGGCAACCCGGCCACGAGCCGACATATGGCAGGTGAACGCCCGTTTCAGCGTGCGTTACGGATATTTTGCCGGGAACGAAGGGCTGCGGGTAACTGCCGCCCGCCGGCCGCACCAGGATCCAGGGTCGCGGCGAACTCGGCGCAGATCCGGCCAATCGCGGCGGCAAGCAGCCGTTGCGTGGCCTCGAACTCGCCGCGCGGTGGCGGGCCAGGCCGCCACGGCCCGGTCAGGTCCAGATAACGCCGCTGGGCAAGCTCGAGCTGCACCGCGTCCACCAGGTCGTGCCCGACGAACTTGCGCACGGTCCAGCCGCCGGCGAACCGCAGGTTGCGCTGCACGGCGAACCCGTGCCCGGTCAGCGCCGCGTCCACCAGGTCACTGACCTGCGCGCGGGCCGATCTGCCGTGCCGGTCGCCGAGCACCACGTCGGCGTCAAGGTCGACCCCGAAGCTGTGCAGGTCGAGCAGCAGCACCCGGCCGAACGTGGCCTGCAGCCCGGCGACGGCTGAGTCGAGCGCGCGGTGGAACGGCTCGTGCGCGAGCCGCACCCGGTGGTCAATCTCCTGCTGGGTGAGCGGCCGCCGGTACACCGCCCTGCCGTTCGGCGTCTGCGCGGCGACCACGCTCGACCAGAACCTGCCGTGCTGGTCGCCGTCCGGGTCACGGTTCACGTCGGCGACGAACCGGCTCAGCCCGGTGACGATCGTAGTGACGCCGAGTTCTGGCAGGAACTCGTACAGCTCCCTGGTCAGCCAGTCCGACCAGAGCCAGCCCGGATCGAGGGCAAGGTCGGCGGCCAGCTCCGCTGGCAGGTGACGGCCGCCGTGCGGCAGGCTGGCCAGCACCGGGACGGCAGCCGCCTGTGGCGGCCAGACCCAGTCATCCGGCTGGCTGGTCTGAGACGGCGGCACCGTGCCGATCCTAGGCCGGTCAGCCGGCCGCGACCTACTATCGGGCTCATGGCCCTGAGGCGGCAGCAGCCCACGCTGATCGTGTTACGCGGGAACTCCGCGGCAGGCAAGACCACTGTCGCCAAGGCCATCCGCAGCCACTACGGGCGCGGACTTGCCTGGGTGTCGCAGGACATCATGCGGCGGGCCGTGCTGCGCGAGCTTGACCGGCCGGACGGGGTGAACGTCGGGCTGATCGAGCTGGTCACCCGCTACTGCCTGGGCAACGGCTACCACGTGGTGCTTGACGGGATCCTGAACTCGGCCAGCTACGGCGACATGCTGGCCGGCCTGCACGCCGACTTCGGCGGTCACTTCTTCTACCTCGACGTCTCGCTGGCCGAGACGCTGCGGCGGCACGCGGGCAGGCCGCTGGCGGCCGAGGTGGCCGAGGCCGATCTCGTGCGCTGGTACAAGCACGCGGACCTGCTCGACGGCGTTCCCGAGCTGGTGGTAGCCGAGCAGAGCACGCTGGCGCAGACGGTGGAACTGGTGCTGGCCGAGGCGAACCTGGAGCCGCCGGCTGATCCGGCGGCCCAGGCTGCCGGTCAGCCGAGCTTGCCGAAGTCCGCGGCCAGCTTGGCCAGGTCAGGCGTGCCAAGACCGGTGGCCGGGCTGAAGATCGTCCCTGGCCCGCCGCCGGTGTAGTACAGGTTGTCGTTGCCGGTGCCTGCCGAGTTCAGCGGCGTGAACGGGGAGTTGGCTCCGGCCGCGAACTTGTAGATCGCCGGATTCCAGAACCCGACCCTATGGTGCACATACGAGTTGATCACCGCGGCCGAGCCTGCCAGCTGCGGTGCGACGAAGCTGGTGCCGCCCCAGCCGGCCTCCAGCGCCGCCGAGCCCTTGCCGAAGCCGCTGAAGTACAGCAGGTAGCCGGTGAACGGGTCGGCGTCGGCCACCAGGTCGGGCTGCACCCGGCCGCTGCCGGTGCCTGGCTGCACCGACGGGGTGAGGTTCACCGACCAGTGCCTCGGCTCGACGATCGTGGTGCCGTCGTAGGGCTGCGGGTCGGTGCCGGTGAGGTACTGCACGTCGTTGAAGCTGTCGATGCCGCTGATGCGCTGCTGGTAGGCGGGCATCGGCTCGTCGGCGCTGTAGCCGCCGCCGCCGCCCTCGATGCCGTAGGGGGACTTGATGAACTGCTGCTCGGTCGTGTACGGCAAGATCCCCTCGAAGTCGGCCCAGTGCGGCCACAGCCAGTCCTCGCCCCAGGCCCGCTGGGCGGGGATGGTGGCCGAGTCGGTCGAGGTCAGCGGGATCGTGCCGGCGTCGGTGGTGCCGCCGGCCGAGACCGTCCACGGGCTGTCGCTCGGCTGGTTCACCGACAGGTTCTTGCTGCCGATGTCAGAAGACGCCGCGTAGGCACCCGAGTCCCCGGCCGCGACGAACGTGCTCTGGCCCTGCGCGGCCATCTCAAGGAACGCCTCGTCGGCCACCTGCACGTAGGTCGCCGACTCCTCGCCCGCGGCCGCGAGCACCGCCAGGTAGGTCTCCGACGAGCCCCAGCTGTTCGAGACGACCGTCGCCTTGTCCTGGCTGGCCGGCGCGAAGAAGCCGTCGGCGTAGCCGGCGTCGGTGTTCGGCGCCTCGTAGACCACGATGTTGGCCTGCGGCGCGAGCGCGCCTGACTGCTCGACGTCCAGCGTGCTCTCGTCGGAACCGAGCCGCAGCAGCACCTTGCCGGAGCCGCCGTCGATCTTGTCGATCGTGATCCGGTTCTTCTTCGTGCGGATCTTGAGCACCTTGGACCAGAAGTACTCGGCGTCGCTCGGCCGCATGCTGGCGTAGGTGACGATGCCGATGGTCTGGCCCTGGCCCTTCGCGCCCTTGGCGTACAGCGGGTTGAGGTCGTACTGGCTGGCGAAGTTGGACGGCTTGCGCTCGCCGAGCTGCTCGCCGAACGGCTTGCCGTCCTTGGCCGTCGGGATCCGGACGGACTGGCTGGCCATCAGCGGCCAGTTGGTCAGGCCGAGGATCGACTCGGTGAACGAGGCGAGGCTGGCTGGCAGCAACGGCGCGTCGGTGGTGCCGTGGATCTGCGTGGCGGGCCGCGCCGCGACCCCGGCGCGCGCCTTGCTGGCCGGGATCTGGTACTCCTCCTGCCGCACCGTGAGCGCCTTGTCGAACTGGCGGGCCGTGCCGGTGGCGGATACGTCAAGGCCGTCCGCGTACGCCATCGTCTTGATGCCGTACCTGGCCAGGTACCGGCGCAGCGCCCGGACGTGCGCGGTGGACTGCCCGTACCTGGCGCGGAACTGCCTGACGGTCAGGTATCCGCCCGGCATGCCCGCTTCGACCTTGGCGCCGAGCGCCTGCTGGTCGCGCAACCGCAGCACGAACGAGACCCGCTCCCTGGTTTTGCCAGGGGTCGGGAACACCGGCTTGCCGAGCGGACTGGCCGTGACGCCCTGCGGCACGGCCACCTTGGCCGGGTGGCCGGAGCCGGTGGCGGCGCTCGCGGTGGCCGCGGAGAGCGTCAGCAGGGCGCCGGCGGTGCCGACGGCCAGCACCGCGCTGACCCGGCGCTGCCTGACCCAGATGGCTGGCTTCAACGAACAATCCTCCCGTTTCGGGCAGACAGCACTCACGACCCTGTGTTTACGAACACGGCACAGGACGCCAAAACATGCAGATTAGCTACTTAACCGGCACAACGCCAACAGACCGAGGGTAGCAGTGCTGAAGCAGCAGATGCGGGCTACTTCGACCGATATGCGAATCGAGCCGCAAGCCAGCGGAACAGCCGGGGCGACGCACCGTGCAGCCGGGCAGGCAGCCGCAGCCAGCTGGGCACGAACAGTTCGTCGCGGCGCGTCGTGATGGCCCTGATCAGGGTGTCGGCCACCCGGTCAGGCGGGATCGGCGCGGGCCTCGCCCGGTCGTACTTGCTGCCGCGGTTGGCGAAGAACGCGGTGTTCACCACGCCAGGCAGCACCACAGACACGCCGACACCGGACCCGGCCAGGTCGTACCGCAGGCTGTCGGCAAAGCAGCTCAGCCCTGCCTTGGTGGCCGCGTACACCGCCTCATGCCGGACCCCGGTCGCGCCTGCGATCGACGAGACGAACACGATGTGGCCGTTCCCCTGCTTGGTCATCGTCGGCAGCAGCAGCCTGGTGAGCTCGATCGGCGCCAGCAGGTTGACCTGCACCAGGTCAGCGGCGGCCGCCGCGGACATGTCCTGGGTCGGCCCGGCCCAGCCGATCCCGGCGTTCAGCACCAGCAGGTCGATCCGGCCGGCCACGTCAAGCGCCGCGGCTGCCAGCTTGGCCGGGCCCTCGGGCTCCGACAGGTCGGCCAGCAGCCAGGCCGCGCCGGTCTCGGCAGCGACGTCCTGCAGCTGCACCAGCTCGCGGCCGGTCAGGATCAGCCGCGTCCCGGCCCGCGCGAGCTTGCGCGCGGTTGCCGCGCCGATGCCGGAGGAACCGCCGGTAATGAGGGCCACCGCGCCGTCAAGCCGCATGGCTCAGACATCTATCACGACGGCACGAGACCGCTCAGGCGGGAGTAGCGACAGCGCCTTCGGTTGCCCAGCAGCGGACGATGTCCCGCATCGAAAGCAGGCCAGTGACCTCCGCGTCCTCCACCACGATCAGGTGCCTGAATCCGCCGGTCACCATCGCGGTAGCTGCCTGCTCCAGCGTCCAGTCTGGCGCGGCGAACACCACGTCCGCGGTCCGGTGATCCGCCACCAGCTCGGTGTCCGGGTCCTGCCCGGCGCCAACCGAATCGAGAATGTCGCGCTCTGTCATGATTCCGATGCCGGCATGATCCGCGTCGATCACGACCGCGGCGCCGACCCGGCGGGCGGACATCAGGCGGGAGGCTTCGCGCAGCGTGTGCGCCGGGCCGATGCTGAGGACGACCTTGGTCATCCCGTCCCGAACGTTCATGCTCTCGCTCCCTCCCGCCGCCAGCCTGGCCTTGGAAGGCGGCCCCGGAAAACGGCACAGTGCTTGTGCGCTTGTGACAGCCAACGCGTCCAGCATCCGTCGTCGGGCGGCAGAGAGCAAGGGCCAGCCGCGACCGTCAGCCGGAACCGGCCGCAAGCAGGCTCAGCACCTCGGCGTGCAGCAGGCCGTTCGTGCAGACCGCGCTGCCGCTGTCCGGGCGGGGTGATCCGGACAAGTCGGTAAACGCACCGCCGGCCTCCTCCACGATCACCTGCAGCGCGGCCACGTCCCACAGCGAGACGCCGATTTCTGCCGAGATGTCCACCGCGCCCTCGGCGACCAGCACGTGCGACCAGAAGTCGCCGTACGCGCGGGTCCGCCAGACCTTGCTGGCCAGGCCGAGGAACCCGGGCAGCCGCCCAGACTCCTCCCAGCC
>JASHQL010000024.1 GCA_030039155.1 Streptosporangiaceae bacterium
GTGCTGGTGGGCGGTTCGACCCGGATGCCGGCGGTGGTGGACCTGGTCAAGGACCTGACCGGCGGCAAGGAGCCGAACAAGGGCGTCAACCCCGACGAGGTCGTGGCGGTGGGTGCCGCGCTGCAGGCCGGGGTGCTCAAGGGCGAGGTCAAGGACGTCCTGCTGCTGGATGTGACGCCGCTGTCGCTCGGCATCGAAACCTGGGTCCCCGACGGCTACCAGCCCCCGGCCCAGAAGGAGGACCAGCCGGCCGAAGCCCGGGCCCCCGTGATCGCGATCACCGGCGAGGGCGGGCCCGAACCACCCGGCGGGGGACGCGGCGGCGTGTTCACCGCGCTGATCGAGCGCAACACCACGATCCCGACCAAGCGCTGGGAGATGTTCACCACGACCGCGGACAACCAGCGGTCGGTGATCATCCAGGTCTACGAGGGCGAGCGCGAGATCGCCGCGGACAACAACAAGCTCGGCATGTTCGAGCTGGCCGGGCTGGCGCCCGCGCCGCGCGGCATCCCGCAGATCGAGGTCACCTTCGACATCGACGCCAACGGCATCGTGAACGTGTCGGCCAAGGACCTGGGCACGGGCAAGCAGCAGTCGGTGACGATCTCCGGCGGCTCGGCCCTGGCCAAGGAGGACATCGAGCGGATGATGGCCGACGCGGAGAAGTACGCGGAGGAGGACCGCAAGCGCCGCGAGGAGGCAGAGGTCCGCAACCGTGCCGAGACGCTGGCCTACACCACCGACAAGTTCCTGGCCGAGAACGCCGACAAGGTGCCTGACGACGTCAAGTCCGAGGTGCAGGAGGCGATCGCCGACCTGAAGAAGGCGCTCGAGGGCACCGACACCGAGGCGATCAGGACCGCCAGCGAGCATGCCGCGCAGGTGAGCCAGAAGATGGGCTCGGCGATCTACGCCCAGGCCCAGGCGGCGAACGCGCAGGCCGGCCAGCAGGACGGGGCGGCCGACGAGCCGCAGGACGACGAGGTCGTCGAGGCCGAGCTGGTGGACGAGGACAAGCCGGCTGACCAGGAGGGCGGCGCGGCCTGATGAGGTCATCGGACGAGGAGCGGCAGGGCCCGATCATCAGGGACCGCCGCCGGATAGACCCGGAGACCGGCCAGGTCAGAGACCAGGGGCAGGCAGGCCCGCTGCGCGGGGGGGACAAGGGAGTCGTCCCCCCCGGCCAGCGCGGGCCTGGCCAGCCCGGCCCCGGTCAGGCCAGGCCAGGCAAGCACTCGGCATCGCGGCCGGGCGGGACCCAGGCGGACCAGGGTGCGGCCGGCGGCGGGCTTGGCTTCGGCCAGGCCGACGGCGCCCGCGATGAGGCGTCCGGCCAGGACAAGGCGGCCGCCGAGACGGCGGCCAAGCTGGCCGAGCGGACCGCCGACCTGCAGCGGCTGCAGGCCGAGTACGCCAACTACCGCAAGCGGGTGGAGCGCGACCGGATCGCGGTCAGGGAGCAGGCACTGGCCAACGTGCTGCTGCAACTGCTGCCGGTGCTCGATGACATCGGCAGGGCGCGCGAGCACGGCGAGCTGACCGGTGGCTTCAAGTCGGTCGCGGAGTCGCTGGAGTCGGCGGCCGCCAAGCTCGGCCTGACGGCCTTCGGCGAGGCGGGTGACCCGTTCGACCCGACGCTGCACGAGGCGCTCATGCACTCCTACTCGGCCGAGGTGACCGAGCCCACCGCCGTGCAGATCCTGCAGCCCGGCTACAAGGTCGGGGACCGGATCATCCGGCCGGCCAGGGTCGCGGTGGCCGAGCCCGGCGACGAGCCTGCCGTGCCGCAGGACGTCAGCGCGGGGGCGGCGCAGGCCGGCGACGGCGCGGCGGCCGCGGCAGAGCACGACGGCGAGGACGTGGCGCACGGCGAGGACGGTGGCCAGCACCAAGGCAGCGACCAGGAGCCACGCGCCGAGTAGAAGCAGCAAGAAAGAGGCCCGTTGAGCACCAAGGACTTCCTTGAGAAGGACTACTACAAGACCCTTGGCGTAGCTAAGGGCGCAACACCCGACGAGATCAAGAAGTCGTACCGCAAGCTCGCTCGCAAGTACCACCCGGACGCCAACAAGGGTGACGCGAAGGCCGAGGAGCGGTTCAAGGAGATCTCCGAGGCGTACACCGTGCTGTCCGACGAGAAGCGGCGCAAGGAGTACGACGACGCGCGCTCGCTGTTCGGCAGCGGCGGGGTGCGGATGCCGGGATCGAGCGGCGGCAGCTACAACTTCGACCTCGGCGACCTCCTCGGCAACGCGACCGGCTCGGCCGGCGGCAGGCTCGGCGACCTGCTCGGCGGCGTGTTCGGCCGGGGCGGCGGCACCACCACGCAGGCCAGGCCGCGGCGCGGCGCCGATGTGGAGACCGAGACCTCGCTGTCGTTCAGCGACGCGATCGACGGCGCCACCGTGTCGCTCCGGCTGACCGGCGAGGGACCGTGCAAGACGTGCATGGGCACCGGGGCCAAGGCCGGCACCGTGCCAAGGGTCTGCCCGACCTGTGAGGGCACCGGCCAGGGCAGCAGGAACCTGGGCAGCTTCGCCTTCTCCGAGCCGTGCAAGACCTGCCGTGGCCGCGGCCTGGTGGTCGACGACCCGTGCGAGGTGTGCAACGGCAGCGGCCGGGCGATGAGCACCAGGACGATCCAGGCCCGCATTCCCGCGGGCGTGGCCGACGGCCAGCGGATCAAGCTGAAGGGCAAGGGCGCGCCCGGTGAGCGCGGCGGCCCGGCAGGCGACCTGTACGTGCGCGTGCACGTGGCACCGCACCAGGTCTTCGGCAGGAACGCGCACAACCTCACCTTCACGGTGCCGGTGACGTTCGCGGAGGCGGCGCTCGGCTCGGAGATCAAGGTGCCGACGCACCGCGGCATGCCGGTCAGCCTGAAGATCCCGGCTGGCACCCCGAACGGCCGGACGTTCCGGGTGCGCGGCAAGGGCGTGCGGCGGCCGGACGGCACCTACGGCGACCTGCTTGTCACGGTGAACGTGCAGGTGCCGCAGGACCTCAGCGGCAAGGCCAAGGAGGCGCTCGAGGCGTTTCGCGACGCGACCGCCGGGCCCGACCCGCGCACCGAGGTACTGCGGAAGGCAAACGGCTGACCGATGCCTGGCCAGTCGTGGGGAGAAGAAATGTCCAGCCCGTTCGAACTCACTGATGACACGCCGGTGTACGTGATCTCGGTGGCGGCGCAGCTGTCCGGCCTGCACCCGCAGACGCTCAGGGCCTACGACCGGCTCGGCCTGGTGTCGCCGGGCCGGGCCGCGGGCCGCGGCCGCAGGTATTCGGTGCGCGACATCGTGATCCTGCGCGAGGTGCAGCGGCTGTCCCAGGAGGAAGGCGTCAACCTGTCCGGCATCAAGCAGATTCTCGAGCTGAAGCTCGCCGAGCAGCGCAGCCGGCTGCAGCTCGCGCAGATGCACGCGGAAATCAGCCAGCTGCAGGCGGAACTTGCGTCGACCAGGGCGGTCGCTGCCCGGCTGGCCAGGCTGCTGCGCGGCCGGTCAGATGGCGCCGACCTGGTGCCGGTGCGCGATTTCAGCTCCGCTGGCATCGCGTCTCCGGTGGACGCCGCCGGGCAGGCCGATGACATCTGGGGGACTTCCAGTGGCAGATGACAAGCTCACCAACAAGAGCCGCGAGGCGCTGGCCGCGGCGATCCAGAACGCGGCGGCGGCCGGCAACCCGAGCGTCGACGGCCTGCACCTGCTCGACGCGCTGCTCAGGCAGGAGGGCGGCATCACGGTGCCGCTGCTTGCGGCGGCCGGCGCGGATCCGGCGGCGGTCCGCAAGGCAGTGGACGACCAGCTTGCCAAGCTGCCGAAGGCGGCCGGCAGCACCGTCGGCCCGCCAGACTGGTCGAGGCAGCTGCTCGCGGCGCGCGCGGTGGCGGACAAGCTCGCCGCCGACATGTCCGACGAGTACGTCTCCACCGAGCACCTGCTGGCCGGGCTGGCCCAGGCCGGCGGCGAGGCGGCCACCCTGCTGCAGGACGCCGGTGCCGGGCCGGAGCGGCTGCTGGCCGCGTTCCAGCAGGTCCGCGGGTACGCGAGGGTGACCTCGCCGGACCCCGAGGGCACCTACCAGGCGCTGGAGAAGTACGGCGTCGACCTGACCAGAAGCGCACGCGAGGGCAAGCTTGACCCGGTGATCGGCAGGGATGCCGAGATTCGCCGGGTGATCCAGGTGCTGGCCCGGCGCACCAAGAACAACCCGGTGCTGATCGGCGAGCCAGGGGTCGGCAAGACGGCAGTGGTGGAGGGCCTGGCGCAGCGGATCGTGGACGACGACGTGCCAGAGTCGCTGCGCGGCAAGCGGGTCGTCGCGCTCGACCTCGGCGCCATGGTGGCCGGGGCGAAGTACCGCGGTGAGTTCGAGGAGCGGCTCAAGGCGGTGCTGAACGAGATCAAGAAGAGCGACGGCCAGATCATCACGTTCATCGACGAGCTGCACACCGTGGTCGGGGCCGGTGCCGCCGAGGGCGCCATGGACGCCGGCAACATGCTGAAGCCCATGCTGGCGAGGGGCGAGCTGCGGATGGTCGGCGCCACCACGCTCGACGAGTACCGGCAGCGGATCGAGAAGGACCCGGCGCTCGAGCGCAGGTTCCAGCAGGTGCTGATCGGCGAGCCGTCGGTCGAGGACACGATCGCGATCCTGCGCGGGCTGAAGGGCCGGTACGAGGCGCATCACCAGGTGCAGATCTCCGATGCCGCGCTGGTCGCCGCCGCCGCGCTTTCCGACCGCTACATCACCGCGCGATTCCTGCCAGACAAGGCCATCGACCTGATCGACGAGGCGGCGTCCAGGCTGCGGATGGAGATCGACTCCCAGCCCGTGGAGATCGACCAGCTGCAGCGAGTCGTGGACCGGATGAAGATGGAGGAGCTCGGCCTGGCGAAGGAGGCCGACTCGGCCAGCAAGGAGCGGCTGCACCGGCTGCGCGCGGACATGGCCGATCGGCAGGAGCAGCTGAACGCGCTGCGGGCCAGGTGGGAGCGCGAGAAGGGCGGGCTGAACAAGGTTGGCGAGCTGAAGAAGCAGCTCGACGACCTGCGCGTGCAGCTCGAGCGGGCGCAGCGAGAGGCCGACCTTGAGACCTGGGCGCGGCTGGAGAACGACGAGATCAAGACGGCCGAGCGCGAGCTGGCGGCCGCGCTCACGGCGACCGCCGAGCAGGGCAAGATGGTGAAGGAAGAGGTCGGCGCGGACGACGTGGCCGATGTGGTGTCGTCGTGGACCGGGATCCCGGCAGGCCGGCTGCTCGAAGGCGAGACCGGCAAGCTGCTGCGGATGGAACAGGAGCTTGGCAACCGGCTGATCGGCCAGGCGAAGGCGGTCCAGGCGGTGTCGGACGCGGTACGCAGGTCGCGGGCCGGCATCTCGGACCCGGACCGGCCGTCAGGCTCGTTCCTGTTCCTCGGGCCGACCGGCGTCGGCAAGACCGAGCTGGCCAAGGCGCTGGCGGAGTTCCTGTTCGATGACGAGCGCGCCATGGTCAGGATCGACATGAGCGAGTACTCGGAGCGGCACTCGGTGGCCAGGCTGGTCGGCGCGCCGCCCGGCTACGTCGGCTACGACGAGGGCGGCCAGCTCACCGAGGCGGTCCGGCGGCGGCCGTACTGCGTGGTGCTGCTCGATGAGGTGGAGAAGGCGCACAGCGAGGTGTTCGACATCTTGCTGCAGGTGCTTGACGACGGGCGGCTCACCGACGGGCAGGGCAGGACCGTCGACTTCAGGAACACCATCCTGATCCTGACCTCCAACCTCGGCTCGCAGTTCATCGCCGACCCGGCCCTGGACGA
>JASHQL010000025.1 GCA_030039155.1 Streptosporangiaceae bacterium
GCGGGCGCGGCTTGGCGGGCGCGGCTTGGCGGGCGCGGCTTGGCGGATGGCCGGGACGGACGCGAGTTCAGCCGGGCTCGGTGAGCCTGATCCGGATCGCGCGGAACATCTGCGGCGTCCCGCGCAGCACCGCAAGCCGGGGGTCGGGCACGGTGAGGAAGCGGTCAACCGCGATCGCGAAGTACGGCTGCAGCCGCGGATCGTCACGCAGGCCGCTCATCGCCCGCCTGTCGCCGCCGAGCACGACCGCGTCCAGCCGGCCGGCCGACCGGCCCGGGGGGTCAGCGGCCGCCGTGGTCAGCGGCGTCCCAGAGTCACCATGGGTCCCACCAGGGCGGTACCGCCCGAGCACGCTCACCGCGCAGTCCGCGGCCGCCTCGAGCGCCTCCCTTGCCTGCTTCTCCCGGCGCCTGGCGAACCTGTGCTGCGAGGTCCCGCCGGCCGCGCTGCGCCCGTGCACTAGCCGCGAGCCCACCTTGGACGCGACCAGCGTGGCGTCAGCGCCGGTGAACACACCGGCCGCGTAGCCGCCGAGCCGAACCAGCAGCACCCCGACGGTCCGGTCGGCAACCGCGTGCGCGGCGATCAGCGCCGGGCTGTCCGCGCCGGCCGGCAGCGGCGGGAACGGCACGTGGCACTCGGCGACCGCGCCGTCGGCGGCGCGCACCAGCACGGTCTCCTGGCCGGCTTCGGTGCCGACCTGACCGTGCCTGGCGGCGAAGTCGGCAAGCCAGCCGGCCAGCCGGTCTGGCGCCACTTCAAGCCAGCGCTGACCTCCAGGTTTGCCATTTCCCATCACGCACCGCCTCCGAGCGCCTACTATCCGTCAAGTGCACCCCGAGCTCACCATCGTCACCGATACCGGCAGGACACCGGCGGCAGCCACCGGGCCGGCCGAGCTCGAGCGCGCGCTCGCCGCGGCCGCTGACGATACCGGCAGGCTGAGCAAGCTGCTCGACGCGCTTGCCAGCGCCAGGCTCTGGCTGCCGCTCGCCGACGACGGGCCGGTCACCGACGGCTCGTCGGTCAACCTGCCGACGGTCACCTACCTTGGCCGCGAGTTCGTCGCCGCTTACACCTCCGCCGACCTGCTGGCCGGCGCGGCCGGCGCGGCGACCGCCGTGCCACCGCACGCCGTGGTGCAGGCTACCGACCTGGCCAGGCTGCTGCCCGCCGGCATCGGCATCGCGCTGAACGCCGGTGCCCCGCGCAGCGTTCCGGTCTACCCGGAGGGCGTCGCTTACCTGGCGGCGGCCAGGCTGACAGACGCCACCGGGCGGATCACGGTCGGCCCGCTGCCGCGCCAGCCGGACGCGCTGCTGGCCGGCATCAGGTACGGACTGCGCGCGGTCGGCGCGGCGGTAGCCGCCTCCGCCGCCTGGCTCAGCGTCGAGGCAGCCGGCGAAGGGCTGGTCATCTCGGTGCTGCTCGACGACCCGGCGCAGGCATCGGCCAGGGACGCCTGCCTGACCGTGGTCGAGCAGGCAGCGCTGGCAGCGCCGGAGGACGCGACCTGCCCGATCGACGTGACGTTCCCCGGCGAGGGCGAGCCAGACGACATCGACCGCTGGATCGCCGCCTTCGCCGACCCGTTCTACCGGCGGGGCTAAGGCAGCCGCACCCGGCCGACCGCGCGGATCGTGGTGGTCGCGGTGCCCGGCACCAGCGACACGGTGCTGCTCAGGTCGCACGAGCCGTTCTTCAGCCGGGGCAGCCTGGCGGTGAACGTGATGATGGCGGTGCCTGTGCCGCTGATGCCCTTGTACCTGCCGGTGCCGCCGCTGATCGTGTAAGGCGCGCGCTCGATCTCCGTCGCGACGCAGCTCGCGTGGTTCACCGACTGGCTGGTGACCTTGGCGGCCTTGCTGCGCGGGTGGGTGACCAGGAACGAGCCGTGCGGGAACACCGCGCGCGACTGGTCCGAGCTGCCGACCTCGGCGAACGAGCCGACGGCCTTGAACACCCCGGACGCAGCCGCGGTGAAGTCAAGGTTGCCGGTCAGCTGGTGCGTGCTGAACACCAGCGTCTCGGTGCCATGACGGGCCGGCGAGCCATGGCCGCCCGACCCGCAGCCGGCCAGCACCGCCAGCCCGGCCAGCCCGGCAAGCACGGCCAGCCCGGTCAGCAAGCCGACCGGTCTGATTGCAGCGCGCATGCACGCAGGCTACCGCTCAGGTCACGCCGTGACCTGGATGCCACGAGCTGCGCGGTTCAGCGCGCTGATCACGCCGAGCAGCGAGGCCCTGACGATGGACTCGCTGATGCCGACCCCCCACAGCACCTGGTCGCCGACCTCGATCTCCAGGTAGGCGGCGGCCTCCGCGTCCCGCCCGGCGGCCAGCGCGTGCTCGGCGTAGTCGAGCACCCGCACGCTGACCCCGCCGAGGCCCATGTCGATGGCCGACAGCGCGTCGCAGAACGCAGCGATCGGGCCGTTGCCGCGCCCGGTGAGCGAGTGCTCGGTGCCGAACGCACTGACCACGGTGCGCACACGTTCCCCGCCATCGTCGGACGTGGAACCAAAGCTCAGCAGCTCGAACGGGCCTGTGCCCAGGTACTCGGCGGCGAAGATCTGCCACATCTGGGCCGCGTCGACCTCGCCGCCCTCGGCGTCGGTGTGCCGCTGGATCACGTGGCTGAACTCGATCTGCAGCCGGCGCGGCAGGTCCAGGTGGTGGTCGCTCTTCATGATGTAGGCGACGCCACCCTTGCCTGACTGGGAGTTGACCCTGATCACGGCCTCGTAGGAGCGCCCGACGTCCTTGGGGTCGATGGGCAGGTAGGGCATGTTCCAGGGCAGCTCGCGGACCGGCTGGCCCGCGCGGGCGGCCAGCCGGTCCAGGTGATCGAAGCCCTTCTTGATCGCGTCCTGGTGCGAGCCGGAAAACGAGGTGTAGACCAGGTCGCCCGCGTACGGGTGCCGCTCGTGCACGCCGATGCCGTTGCAGTA
>JASHQL010000222.1 GCA_030039155.1 Streptosporangiaceae bacterium
CCTGAGCACTGTGTAACTGTGTGTGCCCAATCGGCTGGATGCGGCCGGTCTCACTGCTCGCCAAAACCTCGGTAAGGACCGGACGCCACTTCATTTCGTGATAGAACGCTTCCTGTGAGTAACCGCCCAGGCGGTCACGCTGAGTTACCGGTACCGGGGCCCGCAGCTGACCTGCCGGCCGTCGAGCCCGCCTCCAGCGCCCGTCCGCGGCACCGGCCGGAGCACGCGGCCCCGGTGTTCCGCGGCGCGCCGCTGAGCTGGCAGGCCCGCCGGGCGATCAAGCTGACCGGTACCGCGTTCTCCTGGACCATCGGATTATGCCTGGTCGTCGTCGCCATCGCGGTGGTGACCAGGAGCCCTGGCCGGCCCGTGCACGTCGCCGCGGCGGCCTCGGCCAGCCACGCCCCGCGGGCGGGCAGCCACCGCAAGGCGGCCGGCAGCACCAGCAAGACCGGGGTCTCCGGCACTCTGCCGGCCCACCCAGTGCGCCCCGTCCGGCCGGTCCGCCGCAGGACACGGCATCGCATCGTGATCGCGGCCTTCAGCGGCGCCGGCAGCCAGACCACCGGGCAGTTCACCGTGGCGCCCGCCCGGGTGTGGGCGCTGCGCTGGTCCTACATCTGCTCGGCTAGCCAGCAGGCCGGCACGTTCACGGTGACCGAGGCTGGCACCGCCGCGGCCGACATCGTGGCGCACGGCCCGAGCGGCAGCGGCGAGACCTGGATTCACCCGGACGGCAGCACGCACGCGCTGTCCGTCGTCTCCACGTGTTCCTGGACCGTCAAGGTGGTGGCATTTCCGTGAGCCTGATCGCCGGCGACATCGCCGGCCTGTTCCTGCTCGGCGCCGCGCTTGCCCTGGTCACCGGCGCCACCAGGCAGCGCCGGGCCGGGCAAGCCGAGCCGCCGGCCCAGCCCGCCCGGCCAGCTGAGCCGATCACCGAGCCAGCCGGGCCCGGCATCGCGCTGGCCTGGGAGCCTGCGCCTGCCGCCTGGCAGGCGGTGCTCCAGGAACCGGCCTGCGCGCCGCCGCTCCCGGTGTTAGTCGAAGATCGGCTCCCTGGTCCGGCTCCGCTTGAGCTCGAAGAAGCCGTCGGTGCCGGCGACCAGGACGACGCCGTCCCAGAGCCGTGCGGCAGCCTCGCCGCGCGGAATCGGTGACACCACCGGGCCGAAGATCGACGTGCCGAGCATCGAGATGATCGGCGTGCCCACCTCGTAGCCGACCCGCTCGATGCCCTCGGCGTGCGACGCGCGTACCGCCTCGTCGTATTCGGTGGACTCGGCGGCGTCAAGCAGATCGGCAGGCAGGCCCACCTCGGCCAGCGCGGCGCCGAGGGTGGCAAGCTCGCGCTCTTCCTTCAGGTCATGGAACCTGGTGCCGATCGCGGTATACAGCGGGCCGACGACCTCGTTGCCGAACTTCTGCTCGGCGGCCACGCAGACCCTGACCGGTCCCCAGGCCTTCTTCATCAGCTCCTTGTACCGGTCCGACATGTCTTCCTTGTTCTCGTTCAGCACGGCCAGGCTCATCACGTGCCAGGTGACCTTCACCGGCCGCACCTGCTCGACCTCGCCGATCCAGCGGCTGGTGATCCACGCCCACGGGCACAGCGGATCGAACCAGAAGTCCACGTCAACGGCCTGCTGCTCGGCCATGCTCGCACTCCTCAGCGTCGGGGTTCGTATCAGGAAATCAACTGCCGTTATTCGCTGGGCATTCCTGCCTGGCCGTGGCAGCATGCCGCGAGGATCCGCCCGCGACGCAGGGAGCCGTGCCGTGCCGAACAACCTGACCAGGATCGAGGCAACGGACCGGGCGCGGCTGCTCTCGGTACGCGGCTACCGGATAGCGCTGGACCTCAGCCGCGGCGATACCACCTTCGGCTCGGCTACGACGGTCAGCTTCGGCTGCGCCGAGCCCGGCGCGGCCACCTTCATCGAGCTGACCGCGCCGTCGGTCGAGCAGATCACACTCAACGGCAGCCAGGTCGACGTTGCCGCGTTCGACGGCAACCGGATCGCGCTGGCCGGGCTGGCCGCAGACAACGAGCTGACGGTGGTGGCCAGCTGCGCGTACTCCAGGTCGGGCGAGGGGCTGCACTGGTTCACCGACCCGGCCGACGGCGGCGTCTACCTGCACTCTGACCTGGAGACCTACGACGCGCACCGGATCTATGCCTGCTTCGACCAGCCGGACCTGAAGGCCACCTTCGAGTTCACCGTGATCGCGCCAGACTCCTGGGTGGTGGTGTCGAACATGGCGCCGGACGTCAGCGGCGAGCCGGCCGGGCCGGGCCTGGCCCGCTGGCATTTCCCGCAGAGCCAGCCGATGTCCAGCTACTTCACCGCGATCGTGGCCGGGACCTATCACCGGGTCACCAGCAGCCACGACGGCATCCCGCTCGGCATCTACTGCCGCCAGTCGCTGGCCGAGTACCTGGATGCCGACGAGATCTTCGAGGTCACCGGGCAGGGCTTCGACTACTTCCACCGCGCGTTTGGCGTCAGGTATGCCTTCGGCAAGTACGACCAGCTGTTCGTGCCCGAGTACAAGTCTGGCGCGATGGAGAACGCGGGCTGCGTGACGTTCCTCGAGGCCTACCTGTTCAGGTCCAGGGTGACGGACGCAGAGCACGAGAGCAGGGCGGACACCATCCTGCACGAGATGGCGCACATGTGGTTCGGCGACCTGGTCACCATGCGCTGGTGGGACGACCTGTGGCTGAACGAGTCGTTTGCCAGCTGGGCCAGCGCGGCCGCGCAGAGCGAGGCCACCAGGTGGCCGCAGGCCTGGACGACGTTCGCGCAGGTGTTCAAGACCTGGGCGTACCGCCAGGACCAGCTCCCGACTACGCATCCGATCGCGGCCGACATCGACGACATCGAGGCCGTCGAGGTCAACTTCGACGGCATCACCTACGCCAAGGGCGCGGCAGTGCTCAAGCAGCTGGTCGCCTACGTGGGCCTGGACAACTTCCTGGCCGGAGTGCGGCACTACTTCGCCGCGCATGCCTTCGGCAACGCCAGCCTTGCCGACCTGCTGGCCGCGCTGAGCGACAGTTCGGGCCGCGACCTGTCCGAGTGGTCCAAGCTCTGGCTCGAGACAGCCGGGGTGAACACGCTGCGGCCGGATTTCACCGTCGCCGCCGACGGCACGTTCGCCAGCTTCGGCGTGCTCCAGGAAGCGCCGGCCGACCGCCCGGTGCTGCGCCCGCACCGGATGGCGATCGGACTGTATGACCGACATGACGGCAAGCTGATCAGGCGGCACC
Source organism: Streptosporangiaceae bacterium (assembly GCA_030039155.1). Lineage (GTDB taxonomy): Bacteria > Actinomycetota > Actinomycetes > Streptosporangiales > Streptosporangiaceae > JOPF074. Next base: position 3,275 of record JASHQL010000222.1, read on the forward strand.
GGGCCGAGCTTGACGTGGCGGGCGAGCGCACCGACGTCGGCGCGCTGGTCGGCCTGCCTGCCGCGGACCTCGTGCTGGTCAACGACGACGACCTAAGCTACGCCAAGATCAGGCTCGACCAGCGGTCGCTGGACACGCTGACCGAGACCGCGGCCGGCTTCGACGAGCCGCTGCCCGCCGCACTGTGCTGGGCGGCGGCCTGGGACATGTGCCGGGACGGCGAGCTCGCGGCCCGCGACTACGTGCGCTTCGTGCTGTCCGGCGTGGACAACATCCCCGAGATCTCCATGCTGGAGAGCGTGCTCGGCCAGGCCGGCACGGCGGTCCGCCGGTACGCCGAGCCTGGCTGGCGGGCCGCGGGCCTGGCCAGGCTGGCCAGCGCCTACCGGGACCGGCTGCTGGCCGCCGACCCAGGCTCAGACCGCCAGCTCGCGTTCGCCCAGGCTTTCGCGGGCGTCGCCAGCGGGGACGCTGACCTGGCCCTGCTTGCCGCGCTGCTCGACGGCAGCCGCGTGCTCGACGGGCTGGTCGTGGACACCGAGCTGCGCTGGCAGTTGCTGCAGCGGCTGGTGACCTGCGGCCAGGCCGGCGCAGAGCAGATCGCCGCCGAGCTGGACCGCGACCGGACCGATGCGGGCGAGCGGCATGCCGCCACCTGCCGGGCGGCGATTCCCGATGCCGCTGCGAAGGCTGCAGCCTGGCAGCAGATCATGTCCGGGCTGCCGAACGCGACCTACCGGGCCGTGGTCCGCGGCTTTACCGCGCCCGACCACGACGACCTGCTGGCGCCGTATGCCGACGCGTACTTCGGCGAGGTCGGCCGGATCTGGCAGGACTGGACTCCGGATATGGCGGTGCACTTCGCCCAGTACCTCTACCCGGTCACTGTGGTGAACCAGCAGGCGATCGACAAGGCCGCGGAGTACATCGCCCGGACCGATCCGCCGGCCCCGCTGCGGCGGCTGCTGGTTGAAGGCCGCGATGCCACCGCCAGGGCGCTGCGCTGCCGGGCACGTGACGCCCAGGCTGGCGGGAGCGGATCTTGAAACTACTGCCTGGTGTAGCTAAAGGAATAAGTGGAGCGGGAGTTGCCGCTGCTGGTATTGCCATACCGCCGCAGCGTGTTGCCACTGCAACTGAAGTCGTTTGACTTGTCGAGGATCAGGTCCTTCTCGGTGTAGGTCGCCTTGCTACCGGTCTGCAGGTTCACTTCCGTTACCGTGCCTGGCACGTTGAAGCCGCCATACACTATCCGGCTGCCGACGACGCGGTAACTGAACGAGCCGTGATCAACGAAGATATTGCGATATGACCCATTTGCCGATGACCCGGTCACCGTGAACTTCCGCTCGTCAACCGTGCCGCCCCCGCGTGAGCCGAACGTCCACAACTGGCTGCCTGCGGTGAAATTCCACACCGTGGTCACCGAGTTCTCGGTATCGGCCTGACGGCCGGATTGCAGCGACCAGCTTCCGACCAGGCACTTGGCGCCGGTCAGGCTGTTTCGGGTAGCCAGGTAGGCGCTCAGTCCGGCGATCACCACCACGACCGCGCAGATCCCGGCAATGAGTGGCCGGCGCGACTGAGTCCTGCCTGCCGGCGGCTGTGCCGCCGGATAGGTCTGCTGCGGCTCCGGCTGGCCGGTGTATGGCGGCATCGGCGCCGCGATCGTGACGCCGGGCTGCTCTGCCATCGGCTGATCGGCAGGGAGCACGGTGACGTCAGGCTGCGCTGGCGCGGGATCGCTGGGCCCGACGGCGTAGCCGAGCGCCTCGGCGAACTCCGCGACCCCCCACTCCGCCGCCGCCGAGTCGATCGCCAGGGAGTTGGTCAGCTCGGCGGCTGTCATCCTGACCGCGGCGGCCGGTGCCATGCCGGACCTGATCCGGCCGTCGACGGCCGCCGCCGCGCCGGACTGCGCAGCTGCCTGCAGGACGTTGATCTCGCGCGGGTGATCGGGAATGTGATCCTTCAGCAGGTTCCCAAGCATCTCGGGATTCCCGAGCAGCTGCGAGCCGAAGTCCGCGATGACCGAGCGCAGCGCCCGGCTCACCTGATCCTGGGCACTCAATCCCTCGCCCATCGTGACCTCCCTGACCGACGCCGCTGGCACGTGATCGGCGGTCTTAGCTCCTGCTGTAGGTGTAGCTGTATTTATCGCCGTACCGCCGCAGCGTGTTGCCGCTGCAGCTGAAGTGGTCCGGGTAGTCGGTATAGACGCTCCTCTCGTTGAACGTCCTCTTCGAACCGGTGGTGAGGTTGTAGACCGTGTCCCAGCCAGGCGCTGACATGCCGGAGTACTTGATCATTTCGCCGGCCACGCGATAGTGGAAGGTGCCGGCGTCGTTCCAGACCACCCGGCCCGACGGGCTCGCACCCGATGGCGTGCTCAGCGTGAACCCGCTGTCCTTGGTGGTGCCGGTCCCGGTCGAGGAATACCTCCACTGCTCGCTGCCGGCGGTGAAGCTCCACTGCTCCGCCTGGAAGCCGCCGAACGCGCCGTAGTCCTCGTGCGCCGACTGCAGCGTCCAGCTCCCGACCAGGCACTTGGCGCCGGTCAGCACCGGGCCGCTCTTGAAGGCCACGATCCCGCCGATCGCGGCCGCGAGCACCAGCACCGCGCAGACTGCCACGATCAGCGGCCTGCGTGACTTCGGCCCTGCCGATGTTGGCTGCGGTGCCGGGTAGAACTGTTGCTGCTGCGGTGGCGAGTAGCCCACCGTCGGCTGGCCGGCGTACGGCGGGACCGGCGCCGCGATCGTGGCGCCGAACTGCGGGTCAGCGGGCGGCGAGCCGGGAAGCTGCGTGACATCGGCCAGCGGCGCGGTTGCGGCCGGCTCCAGCGTGTAGCCGAGCGCCCGGGCGAACTCCGCCACGCCCCACTCCGCGGCAGCCGAGTCGATGGCGAGGGAGTGGGTCAGCTCTGATGCGGTCATCCGGACGGCGGCGGCCGGTGCCATGCCCGACCTGATTCGGTCATCGACTGCCGCCGCCGCGCCGGACTGCGCTGCTGCCTGGAGCACGTTGATCTCCCGCGGGTGATCGGGAATGTGATCCTTCAGCAGGTTCCCCAGCATGTCGGCATTCCCGAGCACCTGCGAGCCGAAGTCCGCGATGACCGCGCGCAGCGCCTGGCTCACCTGATCCTGCGCACTCCACCCCTGGCTCATCGCGGCTCCCTGGCAGTAGCGGCTAACGCTGCAACTGTCCCGCAGCCTGATGTGCAGCTGATGTGCTGGCGGTGTGCGGGCTCACGAAGCGTCAGCAAAGCCGGCCGCCGCGCGGCAGACCTGGCCGACCAGCGGCAGGTCGGGCAGCTGGTCAAGCAGCACCGGCCGGCCGCCGAAGTCGCACAGCGGGATCCGCCAGTTGGGGTACTCGGCACTGGTGCCTGGGATGTTCTGGCTGCGGACCTCGCCCACCGCGTCGGCCAGCGACACCGCGGTCAGCAGGCACGGCGTCCTGGCCAGGTAGCGGTACAGCGCCACGGTGCAGGTCGCCAGGTCCGGCCGACCTGCGGCGAGCAGGCCCTCAGCGCGCAGCGCCTGCTGCCAGCGGGCAAGTAGCTGGGCGGCTGCCTGACGTTCCCTGTCCTGAGAGGTTTTCAGCAGCCCGAGCCCGGCACGAACCCGCACCTGGTCGCCGGTCAGGAACCCGGCCACCGTCGGGACGTCGTGCGTGCCGACCGTCGCCATGCAGCCGCGGCGCCACCGCGCGGGCGGCAGCGGGGTGCCGTCCGGCCCGGTCGCCCACCAGAGCATCGTGGTGCCGAGCACGCCGTGGCCGGCCAGGTAGTCGCTGATCCACGGCTCGACCGTGCCGAGGTCCTCGCCGATGGCCAGGCCGCCAGCGCTCGCCGCCGCGCCGGTCAGCGCCGCCACCGCGGCCTGCTGGTCGTAGCTGACGTAGGCGCCCTGGTCCGGGGTCAGCCCGGCCGGCACCCACCACAGCCGGGTCAGGCCCATCACGTGGTCGACCCGCAGCCCGCCCGCGTGCCGGAAGCCGGCCAGGAACAGGTCAGCCAGCGGCTGGTAGCCCGCCGCCGCGAGCCGCCGCGGGTGCCAGGGCGGCTGCGCCCAGTCCTGGCCAAGCTGGTTAAAGCCGTCCGGCGGCGCGCCCACGCTGATGCCGCTGACCAGCAGGTCCTGGTGCGCCCAGGCGTCCGCGCCGGCCGGGTGCACGCCGACCGCCAGGTCGTGGATGATGCCGTGCGCCATGCCAGCCCCGGTCGCCGCCGCTTGCGCGGCGGCGAGCTGCTCGTCGGCCAGCCACTGCAGCCATTTGTGGAACTCGGCAGCCCGGCCGGTGAGCTGCTGCGGGCTGCGGTGCGCCGGCGGCCATTCCCGCCAGTCGGCGCCGTGCTGCTCGGCCAGCGCACACCAGGACGCCCACAGGCCAAGCTCGCTGCCCTGCGCCGCCTTGAAGCTGGCGAACGCCTGCTGCCGCTGCCTGGTCGGCTCGACCGCGAACATCAGCTCGAGCGCTGCTCGCTTGGCCCGCCAGACCTGGTCCCTGTCGATCAGCGCCGGGCTGCCGGAGCTGGCCTTGAGCGGTGCTGCCAGCTGCTCGATCTGGTGTCGCTGCCCGGCGGTGAGCTGCCGATATTCGGCGATATCCTCGATCCGCAGGTAGAGCGGGCTGGTGAACCTCCTGGTCATCGGCAGGTACGGCGACGCGCTGACCGGCGGCTGCGGCTCGGCCGCGTGCAGCGGGTTGACCAGGATGAAGCCGGCGCCGTATGCGCGGGCGCTCCAGCTGGCCAGCTCGGCGAGATCATGCAGGTCGCCGTGCCCCCAGGAGTCGCGCGACCGGACCGAGTACAGTTGCACCGCGAGTCCCCACGAGCGCTGCTGCGGCAGCACCAGCCTGGCCGGCCTGGCCGCGGTCGGCGGCGCCGCGGCTGGGCTGGGCGCCGTGGCCGCAGCCGGCGGCGGCATGGCTTCGAGCGCCGCCAGGATCGCCTTCAGGGTGCTGTCGGCTACCTCGACCTGCTGGTGCCGCCAGTCCTGGTAGCGCACCAAGACGCCGGCCGACTCGGCCCGCCTGACCAGCTCGCGATCGGTCACCCCACCATGGTGTCATCCATGATCTCGAAGAGTTGAGCGTCATATAGCCGACCAACTCTTCGAGATCATGAGCGCGACGGCGGATTGTCGGTCCGGCGGGCCACTCTGGGCTCATGCCGAGGCGATTACCCGCGGAGCTTCAGCAGCTCGCCGAGTTCCAGGCGGGCATCCTGACCGGCCGCCAGGCGCGTGCCGCGGGTGTCAGCCGCACCGTCATCCAGGAACATGTCGAACGAGGCCGCTGGCAGCGGATTCACCGCGGTGTCTACGCGGCCTTCTCCGGCCCGCTGAACCGGGAAAGCACGCTCTGGGCGGCGCTGCTCCGGGCCGGACCTGGCGCGATGCTGAGCCATCAGACCGCGGCAGAGCGGGCCGGGATCTGTCAGCCAGGCGACTACCCGGTGCACATCACCGTCCCGGCGGACCGCCGGGTCACCAAGATTCCGGGCGTCATCGTGCATGTGTCGGTGCGTGCCGCGGAGGCCGTGCACCCGGTGGCCAGCCCGCCGCAGACCAAGGTCGAGGAGACGGTGCTCGACCTGATCGACTGCGCACCGAGCTTCGAAGTCGCGCACGGCTGGCTGACCAGGGCGCTTGGCCGCCGGCTCAGCACGCCGGCCAGGCTGCAGGCAGCAGTCGCTCGGCGGGCCAGGTTGCGCTGGCGCACCGAGGTGCTCAGGGCGCTGGCCGCCGATGTGGCCGGAGCACTGTCCTGGCTTGAGTACCGCTACCTGCACGACGTGGAGCGTCGGCACGGCCTGCCGCGGGTGGCCAGGCAAGTCAGGGTGCGAAGGGGTAGCAGGAGCGAGTACCGGGACGTGCTCTACGAGGCGTACCTGGTGGTGGTCGAGCTTGACGGCCGGGCTGCGCATCCCGGCGACTCGCGCTGGGGCGACATCAGGCGCGACAACGCGGCGGCCGCTGACGGCCTGGTCACGCTGCGGTACGGCTGGCTCGATGTCAGCCAGCATCCGTGCCAGGTCGCCGCGCAGGTACTTGACGTGCTGAGGCGCCGCGGCTGCACCGGCGGCAGGCCGTGCTCACCTGGCTGCCCGGTGGCCAGCGCGCCAGCTGCGGCTGCCGCGCCGCGCAGCCGCCCGGCCTGACCATGCGCGGGCCGGAGCCAGCTACGGCAGCAGGTAGTCGTCCGCGCGATGCGGCGTCAGCGCGCGGCCGAGCCAGAGGCCGACCAGCGCCTGCAGCACGCCGAGCAGCAGCGTCAGCGCGATGCCGAGCGCAGCCGACGCTGGCAGCCCGGCCAGCGCCGCGATCACCCGCGCTGTCCCCCAGTACGGCAGGCCGCGCAGCGCCTCGAAGCACAGCGGGATGGCCCAGCCAAGCACCGCCATCACGGCCACCGCCCCGGCCAGC
>JASHQL010000223.1 GCA_030039155.1 Streptosporangiaceae bacterium
CGCAGCGCGTGGATCAGGTGGTTGCCGCCGATCGACAGCGCGTCGCCGTCACCGGTGATCACCCATACCGACAGGTCAGGCCTGGACGCGGCAAGCCCGGTGGCGATGGCCGGGGCACGGCCGTGGATGGAGTGCATGCCGTAGCTGTTCACGTAGTACGGCAGCCGGGACGAGCAGCCGATGCCGGAGATGATGACCAGGTTCTCCCGCGGGATCTCCAGCTCTGGCAGGAAGGCCTGGAACGCGGCCAGGATCGCGTAGTCACCGCAGCCGGGGCACCAGCGGACCTCCTGGTCGGACTTGAAGTCCTTGGTGGACAGCTTGTCGTCGGCCTTCGGCACCAGGGTCAGCGAGCCGAACCTGTGCTGTGCCTCGGGGAACTCCGCGGCCTCGTGGTCAGGGACCGAGTCAGACGTTGGCGACATTGGCGATCACATCCTGAATCACGTCGGCAAGCTCGGCGGCCTTGAACGGCAGTCCGCGCACCCGGTTGTAGGAGATCACGTCGGCCAGGTAGCGGCCGCGCAGCAGCAGCGCGAGCTGGCCGAGGTTGATCTCCGGCACGACCACCTTTTCGTAGCCGTGCAGCACCTCGCCGAGGTTGGCGGGGAACGGCGACAGGTGCCGCAGGTGCGCCTGGGCGACCGCGCCACCGCGCTGGCGGACCTGGCGGACCGCGGCGCCGATCGAGCCGAAGGTCGAGCCCCAGCCGAGCACCAGCACCCGGGCGTTGCCGTCCGGGTCATCGACCTCGAGCGGGTCGATGTCAGAGGCGATGCCGTCGATCTTGGCTTGGCGCAGCCTGACCATCTTGTCGTGGTTATCCGGGTCGTAGGAGATCGTGCCGGCGCCGTCGGCCTTCTCGATGCCGCCGATCCGGTGCTCGAGGCCGGGCGTGCCGGGAATGGCCCACGGCCTGGCCAGGGTCTGCGGATCACGCTGGAACGGCTTGAAGTCGGCGGGCTGACCGGCCGGGTGACCTTCGTTCCCCTTCGCGAATTTGAATTCATCACGAAGCCTGGCGAGGCTGTCGACGCTGGGGATCCGCCACGGCTCTGACCCGTTGGCCAGGTAGCCGTCGGACAGGATGATCACCGGCGTGCGGTACTTCACCGCGATCCGCACCGCCTCGATCGCGATGTCGAAGCAGTCGGCCGGGGTGGCCGGCGCGAGCACCGCGACCGGCGACTCGCCGTTGCGGCCGTACAGCGCCATCAGCAGGTCGGCCTGCTCGGTCTTGGTCGGCATGCCGGTCGACGGGCCGGCCCGCTGGATGTCACAGACGATCAGTGGCAGCTCAACGCTTGCCGCGAGCCCGATGGTCTCGGCCTTCAGGCACATGCCGGGGCCCGAGGTGGTGGTGACGCCCAGGCTGCCGCCGAACGACGCGCCGAGCGCGGCGCCGACGCCGCTGATCTCGTCTTCTGCCTGCATGGTGCGCACGCCGAAGCGCTTGAGCTTGGACAGCTCGTGCAGGATGTCGGAGGCCGGGGTGATCGGGTACGAGCCGAGGAACAGCGGGAGGCCCGACCTGCGCGCCGCGGCCACCAGGCCGTAGGCGAGCGCGGCGTTGCCGGTGATGTTCCGGTAGGTGCCCGGCTGCAGGGTGGCCGGCTTGACCTCGTACTGCACCGAGAATGCCTCGGTGGTCTCGCCGTAATTCCAGCCGGCCTGGAACGCCGCCTTGTTCGCAGCCATGATTTCCGGCTTGCTGGCGAACTTCGATTCGAGGAACTTCATCGTGCCCTCGACCGGGCGGTTGTACAGCCAGGACAGCAGCCCGAGCGCGAACATGTTCTTCGCCCGCTCGGCGTCTTTCCTGCTGATCTCGAAGTCCTCGAGTGCCTTCACCGTCACCGAGGTGATCGGGATCGCGTGCAGCTGGTAGGCGGCCAGGCTGCCGTCTTCGAGCGGGTTGGCGTCATAGCCGACCTTGGCCAGGTTGCGCTTGGAGAACTCATCGGTGTTCGCGATGATGTCGGCGCCGCGCGGCACGTCGTTCAGGTTGGCCTTGAGCGCCGCCGGGTTCATCGCGACCAGCACGTCGGGCGCGTCGCCAGGGGTGAGGATGTCGTGATCGGCGAAGTGCAGCTGGAAGCTGGAGACGCCGGGCAGGGTGCCTGCCGGGGCGCGGATCTCGGCGGGGAAGTTCGGCAGCGTGGACAGGTCGTTCCCGAAGGTCGCGGTCTCCTGGGTGAACCTGTCGCCGGCCAGCTGCATGCCATCACCCGAGTCCCCGGCGAACCTGATGATGACGCGGTCGAGCTTCTGGACCTGCTTGGTCACAGCCGGTTTGCCTCCTCCACGCGCCGAGGCCGTGAGGACGCGGTGACGGCGTGCATATGTGACGCCGTCCCACGCGGCAGGACGGCGGGTTCTGTCGGACGAGCCGCACCTCTTACCTGGGACGTCAGTTGCGCCCCCGGAGCCTGATGCCGCCTTTTTGCCGCCCCCAGACCGATTGACCGGTTAACTGCCAGACTGCACGGCCTGGCTGCGGCTTTACCCGTAATTCTAGTACAGCGTTCTGCAATTGCCTGTGCTTACGCCCAACACGACGCTAGCGCGCGCCCGGTGGTTCACCGGCCGTTGCGCCGGCCCGGCAGCCCCGCCGAGATGACTACTGAGCGTGTCAACCTAGTAGCTCGCTGGAGCGTCATACACGCGTTCGTGGGCACCGGATGAGAGGCCTCAACGCAATGACAGACAGCAGCCAGGGACCGGCAACCGCTGTTGCTTCGCCCTCCTGCATGCGGCCGAAGGTGTCGGCGGTGCCTGGCCTGGAAGTGGCCAGGGTGCCGGCGCCTCGGGTCGGCCCGGCTCGGGCCGACACGCCTCGGCCGGGCTCGCCTCGGCCGGGTGCCGCCGGGTCTCGCACGGTTACCGGGCGCCACGCGGCCGCGCCGCCTGGTCAGAACAGGTCGGGGATGCGGGACGCGCTGAACGTCGCGCTGGCCGGCGCGCGGCTGTCTGCCGGGGATGCTCGTTTCCTGAACCGGATCGTGCACTGGGACAAGCGGCAGGCCGGGTCGGTGCTCTCGCTGCTGCGCCGGGCCAGGCTCGCCGGCCAGGACGAGGCGGCGCTGACGCCGCGGCAGCGCGAGCTGGTGCTCGCCGCGCTCGCAGACGCCGCCGTCTACCGGAGCGGCGGCGGCGCTGCGTCCGGCTGCTGGGACTGCGAGATGGTCCCCGCTGAGCGGTGCGCCGAGCACGCCAGGGACAACGACAGGGCGCGCGCGTACCAGGAGCTTGCTGCCGCGATCGGCGCGAAGCCGCGGGTCGGCCCGGTCGGCCCGGTCAGCCCCGTCGGTCCCGTCGGTCCCGTCGGCCCGGTCGGTCCCGTCGGCCCGGTCGGTCCCGTCGGCCCGGTCGGTCCAGTCGGCGCGGAACTCGGCCGGGCCCGGACGCTGGACGGCTACCGCCGCCGGTCCCCTGTCGCGTCCTGACCGGCTCTGGCGTTGCTGGCTGCGGCTACCGGTAGTTGACGAACTGCAGGGCGATCTCGAGTTCCTTGCCCTTCAGCAGTTGCTGCACCGACTGCAGCTCGTCCTTCTTCTTGGAGAACACCCGCAGCTCGTCGCCCTGGACCTGAGCACGCACGCCCTTCGGGCCCTCGTCCCTGATGATCTTCGAGATCTTCCTGGCGTCGTCCTGGGAGATGCCCTCCTTGAGGGCCACGTGCAGCCGGTACTCCTTGCCAGAGGGCTTCGGCTCGCCCGCGTCCAGTACCTTCAGCGACACCTGCCGCCTGACCAGCTTCTCCTTGAAGACGTCGAGCACCGCGTTGGCCCGCTCTTCGGCGTTGGCCTTGATCTCGACAGCCTGGTCGCCAGACCACGCGATCGACGCGCCGACACCGCGGAAGTCGAACCTGGTGCCGATCTCCTTGCTGGTCTGGTTCAGCGCGTTGTCGACTTCCTGTCGGTTGATCTTCGAGACGATGTCGAAGGAAGAGTCACCTGCCACCCGCCCAGGCTAGCGGCTGGCACGGCCTTGTTGCTGGTTGGACATGGCCGGCCCGGATTCTGGGTGCTGGCCGGACCCATGCTCGCCTCGGCGGCTGGTTCCGCTATCCTTCACAGTGCCCGTTCTGCGGGACGGCGCACGGCAGGTTGCCCGAGTGGCCAAAGGGAGCGGTCTGTAAAACCGTCGGCTCAGCCTACGTTGGTTCGAACCCAACACCTGCCACTGATCACATATCGTAGTTTCCGCAGGTCAGCGCGGACGATTAGCGATCTTGTCCTCGTGACGCCTTCGGGTGGAATGAGCGGTCTGCGGACCGTCGGCTCTAGCCGCGCGAATGTACGTGCTGCCCCTCCTCATACGCCGACCAGCCGCCTTGGCGACTAGGTGTTCGTTCGGCTATTCCGTCTTGAACTGCTATAGCTCCAACCCGGTCAAAGTCGGCCACACGTTCGAGTCTACGGCCTGAGTCATCGCGAATCACGGCCGTGCGTTCGACCGGGGCTCTGGTCCACGGACGTATGGCGGACAGACACCGGGCTGTAACGGCGGCCCGCAAACCTCTTGCTGTCACCGACGGTGACGGGATCTGCTGGTGCAGGGCATATTCGAAGGCGGCGTCGTTCGCCGGGCGCGGTGACCTTCGAGCCCGACGATCAGGCGGTTTCGCGCAGCCCGAGGGCGTCCGGGGTGATGTCGATGTGAAACTCGATCCCGAGCACCCTCGCCAGCCTCGACAACGTGGCCAGCGATGGTTCGTGGTCCCCCGCTTCCAGTCGCGCGATCGCGGGCTGTTGCATGTCGAGCAGGCGGGCGAGCCCGGTCTGCGACAGGCCGTGGTCGCTCCGGTACCCGATCACCCGCATGGCGACTGCGTGCGCCAGCGCCGTCCGCTCATGCTCGCGGCGGATCTCCGGGTCGGCTAGTTCCTCGGCTGCGATCTGGCTGGCGGTCTTCAGTTCCGACAGCTTGGTCATCAGTCCTCCTCCAGGTCCGCCAGCCGCCGCACCGCCCGCCGCACCGCCCGCTCGAAACCACGCGGGTCCGATTGGGCCTCCGGCCCGACCACCGCCACCACGAACACGTCACCGACCTGCCGGTACAGCGCCCGCCACGCGCTGCGGCCTGCCCTCGGCCGCAGTTCTCGCAGCCTGTCCGCGTCACGCACGGCACTGGTGTGCGGGTAGCCGAGCTGCGGGCCGTACGCGCCGAGTTTGGCGTCGGCATTGATCAGTGCGGCCCGCTCGACCTTGGGCAAGACAGCCCGCTCCTGCTCTGCCTCGGGCAGGTACACGACAAGCCACATCAGCCGACCCCTACTATAACACGCTTGTTATGAGGACCGCTAGGAGGGGCGTGGGTCACCGGGAGTTGGCTTCGACGGCAGGCGTCCCAGCCGTACGGATCGCGCTGGAGCGGATGAACTCCGACAGAGTGACACCACGCGACCTGGCTGACTGAGCGAGCATGTCGCGCTCATGCGGCAGGAGGCGGACAGCCACCAGGGCGGTGCGCTGCCGGGACTCTGAGCGCGGCCGGGTTGGCGCGTCAAGGCGGGCCTTTTCCTGCTCCACGTGTGCCTTCCTGGCTCGGCGGGACGTCCACGAACCGCCATCCGATCATGCGTGACCTCATGGCGGTATAACCGCGCCTGCGGGTCGCGGCGGTTATACCGCCGCTGCGTGCGAGCATCGGCTCTGGAGCAGGGCGCAACTCTGCCTGCACCTGCAGCGAGATGCCGGGTTGCGGCGAGCGGAGACCAGGACCACAGTGGGCTGCGGACGCAGCGTCGGCTCGCAGTCAGATCCCAGGGGTGTGCCATGGCCGTCGAGGTACGCGCTGCCGTCGGCCGCTGGGACGACTTCACGTCACTGCTGGGGCGGGGCGGGTGCGTGTGCATGGCGTACCGGAACTCCAGTCTCGACGCGCTTGCCCGGCTCGACCATATGCGCGGCCTTTGTCAGCGCGAGCCCGGTCCAGGAGTCCTGGCGTTCGTGGACGGCGAGGTTGCTGGCTGGTGCTCGATCGCACCCAAAGCCACCTACCGTGCCCTGGTCAACTCGCGGACCATCCCGCATGTTGATGACGCGGCGGCGTGGTCGGCGGTCTGCTTCAGGGTGCGGGTGGGCTTCCGGCGCCGTGGGCTGATGCATGACCTGCTGGATGGCGCCATCGAGCATGCGCGCGGCAACGGCGCAGTCCTGATTGAGGGCTACCCGGTCGACCCCGCAGGCGATCGGATCGACCAGACCGCCGCCTATGTGGGGACGGTTGGCCTGTTCGAGGCACACGGATTCGAGCCAGTCCTGCAGACGGCCGGCCGAAGCGGTGGCAAGCGGCGCTGGCTTGTCCGCCGGACACTCGCCTGACCTGGCTGACGGAATGAAGGCGCGCGGCCACAGCCGATCCTGCCGGGCGACGGGCGCATCTCCAATCTCGCCATATCGAGGACCGAAACCGTCCGCAATGTGCTCTAACGTCATCGCTATGGAACACGATGATCAAGCCCGCGCCGACATCATCGAATTGTCCGACTACGCCTACCAGCGGACCCGGAGCAGGCTCGCCGGGCTCACCGACGATGAATACTTCTGGGAGCCGGTGGCCGGCTGCTGCACGATCCGCCTGGCAAACTCCGGGGCATACCGCGCCGATGCCGCAACCGAGCCCGGTCCGCCGCCTTTCACCACGATCGCCTGGCGGCTGTGGCACCTCATCGAGAACTACGGTGGCAGCCGGAATGCGAAGTGGCTGGGAGTCGAACGAGCGCCTGGCGGATTCGACAGCGACGACCCGGCGCCGGCAACAGCTGCCGAGGCCATTGCCGTCCTGGACCTTGCGCACGCCTGCTGGCAGGGCCTGCTCCAGGAACTGCCCGCAGCTTCCTGGTGGGAACCGCTAGGTCCGATTGCGCATCGATACGCCGACAGTTCCAGGGCAGCGCTCGTGCTGCATCAGCTTGACGAACAGATCCACCACGGAGCCGAACTCGGCGTCATGCGTGACCTGTACCGGCATCACCATGCCGGGCCGGCCGGCTCTGCCGGTCACGACTGACTGCAGGGTCACGGCGGTCTTGCAGCGTCCGGCCCTGGAACTGGACCTACTCGGCCCAGCCGACGGCATGACCGGTTAGTGTCCTGGCCGTGCTCATCCACCGGAAGCGGCGGGATCGGCCGGCTCCTGGCTCGATCCCTGACGTACTCGACATGTTTCGCTGCGAAGTCCGCTTCTACCAGGAGATCGCGCCGGTGGTCGGGGTTCGGGTACCTGCCTGTTACCGGGCCGAGGCGACCGACGACGGCACGCTGCTCGAACTCGAGGATCTGTCGTCCTGGCG
>JASHQL010000224.1 GCA_030039155.1 Streptosporangiaceae bacterium
ACCGCGAAGATGATCTCGAGACGCCTCCGGCGCGGCCGGGTGTCGGGCTTGGCGGTGTCCGTGATCCCGGCGACAGCTGTCATGGCCACCATGATGGCTGGCTGCCTCGCAGAACCCGCGGGTATTGCGTGTGAGTTCTGTGTGACTCAGGGGACCGTCAGCCCAGGTGCACGTACTGGTAGCTGAACGGCTTGCCGTTGATGCCCTGGCGCGGCGGCGCGATCCAGGCGGCGATCTTGCCGCGTTCGTAGACCGGCTGCATGAGCGACATGACGTGCGTCTTGTCCACCTGGGTCGGCAGCCAGGCGGCCTGGCGCTCGGCCCACTCGCCGGCCGACAGCAACTCGCCGTCCGGGCTTGCCTCGATGCCGGCGAACGCGCCGACCTTGCGGTTGAACCCGATGTGCGGCAGCTTGAGCCGCTGCGGCAGCCCGGCGTCCTCAAGGATCTTGTTCCACCGGTTCACGCCGCTCTGGCAGTCCGCGATGTACCTCCTGCGCAGGTCGGTGTTCAGCCCGGTGAGCGCCGGCACCTCGGCCTGCCCGATGCTGTGCTGGCCGTTCCCGGCGTCGACCAGCGCGTCCACGAACATGGCGTCGTCGGTCAGCTTGTGGTCGTCGCCGCGCCGTTCCTCTGACCAGCGGCCCTTCAGCCCCGCGGTGAAGTAGTTGCCGGCGTTGGTGGAGGTCTCGGAGCCGAACAGGTCAAGCGAGACGCTGTAGTGGAAGTTCAGGTACTTCTGGATGACGTTGAGCGGGATCGCGCCATGCGGCCCCGCGTCGTCGGTGTCGTGCTCCACCATCAGCTGCGCGGTCCGCTCCACCACCCGGTCGATGCCGGTGGTGCCGACGAACATGTGGTGCGCCTCTTCTTTCAGCATGAACTCGCAGGTCCGCGACAGCGGGTCGAACGCCGACTCCTTCAGCGTGCCGAGCTGGTACTTGCCGTCCCTGTCGGTGAAGTAGGTGAACATGAAGAACGACAGCCAGTCAGGGGTCTCCTCGTTGAACGCGCCGAGTATCCGCGGCGAGTCCTGGCTGCCAGAGGTCCGGCGCAGCAGGTCCTCGGCCTCGTCCCGGCCGTCCCTGCCGAAGAACGCGTGCAGCAGGTACACCATCGCCCACAGGTGCCTGCCTTCCTCCACGTTGACCTGGAACAGGTTCCGCAGGTCGTAGAGCGACGGCGCGGTCGCGCCCAGGTTGCGCTGCTGCTCGACCGATGCTGGCTCTGTGTCTCCCTGGATCACGATGAGCCGGCGCAGGTCAGACCGGTACTCGCCGGGTACCTGCTGCCAGGCTGGCTCGCCCTTGTGCTGGCCGAACGCGATCCGCCGGTCCGCCGCGCGCTCGGCCAGGAAGATGCCCCAGCGGTAGTCGCGCATGGCCACGTGGCCGAACTGCGCCCAGCCGTCGCGGCCCACGTTGATCGCGGTGCGCAGGTACACGTCCCTGGCCGGCAAGGCCGGCCCCATCGACTCCCACCAGGACAGGAAGTTCGGCTGCCAGGACTCAAGCGCGCGCTGCAGCCTGCGGTCCTCGGCCAGCCCGACGTTGTTGGGGATCTTCTCGGTGTAGTCGGCCGGAGTGGTCATCGTGGTCAGACCCGCTTCCTGTCGAAGTCGGCACGCTGGCCGGTGCCGAACCTGCGCAGCGCGCCGTCCGGGCCGGCCGCGTTGGGCCGGTTGAAGATCCAGTTCTGCCAGGCGGTGAGCCGCCCGAAGATCTTCGTCTCCATCGTCTCCGGCCCGGCGAACCGGTAATTCGCCTCAAGGCCGGTCAGCGCGTCAGGGCTGAAGCTGGCGCGCTCCTCGACCGCGATCCTGACCTCGTCGTCCCAGTCGATGTCATCTGGCGCGAACGTGACCAGGCCGAGCTGCTCCGCCTGGTCGGCAAGCAGCGGCGACCCCAGGTGGCGAATGACCTCGGCCAGCTGGTCCTCGTTCCCGAAAAATCGGGTCTGCAGCCTGGTCAGGCCGTTGCTCATCGGCAGCGGCCCGAGGTTCATCCCGCCGATCGTGATCGTGGCAGGCTCGGCCGCCGGGTCCTGCTCGGTGAACACGCCGAGCAGCTGGAACGACCGGTCGGCGGCCAGCGCCAGCTCGAGCAGCGAGCCGGCGAAGCAGCTACCTGGCTCGATCAGCGCGATCATGCTGCGGCTGGTCACGTCGAGCCGTTTCAGCGTGCGCTTGAGGTAGTGCACGATCTCGTTGACCAGCCAGTGCCCCGCGTTGTTCAGCAGCAAGTCGTCGTAGCCGAGCACCAGGCCGGGATCGCCGCGGGTGCGCAGCAGCCAGCTGCCAAGCTCCGGCTCGTTGGTGCGCAGGTCGAGGATGAGGTCGTCGAGCTCCCTGGTGACCGCGAGCGGCCAGAACGCCGCGCCCTGCTGCTGGATGGCCGCGGGATCCGCAGGCGCGGCCTGGTCAGGCCCGCGCACCTCGATGTGCACGCAGGCAGCGGCGCGGTCCAGCCTGGCGGTCACGTACTGGTAGCCGATCTCGCCACCCGCCGCTGACGCTGCGCCGCGGGTCTTGGCCAGCGGCGTCAGCTCGATCCCGCTGGCATCAGTGGGCCGCGCCGACCTGGCTGTCAGCTCGGCGGCGCGCTCGGCCACCAGCCGCTGCCACTGCGCGCGCGGCACCGTCTCGTCGACCAGCCGCCACTGCACCGCCTTGCGGCCGGCCACGCCCTCCGGCCTGGTCGCGAAGTAATCGGCAAGGTCCCTGCGCACGTGCCGCTTGTCCACCACCCTGGTCAGGCCGCCGGTGCCTGGCAGCACGCCGAGCAGCGGCAGCTCGGGCAGCGACACCGCGGACGACCTGTCGTCGATCAGCATGAGGTGTTCGCAGGCAAGCGCGAGCTCGTAGCCGCCGCCCGATGCGGTGCCGTTGATCGCGGCCAGGTAGATCTGGCCGGAGGATGCGGTGGCGTCCTCGATCCCGTTGCGCGTCTCGTTGGTGAACTTGCAGAAGTTGACCTTCTGCCCGTGCTCGGCCGCCGCCAGCATCCTGATGTTCGCGCCGGCGCTGAACACCTTCTCCTTGCCGCTGGTCAGCACGACCACGCGGACCTCGGGGTGGCAGAACCTGAGCCGCTGCACCGCGTCGTACAGCTCGATGTCGACGCCGAGGTCGTAGGAGTTGAGCTTCAGCTCGTAGCCGGGCTGCAGGCCGCCCTGCTCGTCCACGTCCATGGTGAGCGTGGCCACCTGACCGTCAACGTCGATCCGCCAGTGCCGGTACTCCGGCGGCGTCACCCGGAAGTCGACAAGCTGCCTGACGGCGTTCTCTGTAACCGCGCCGGTCATGACAAATAGTCTACAGAACTATCGTCGAGCGTCAAGAGCAAGTAGCATGTTGGTCATGGTGATCGGTGAGCTCGTCCCCCGCGGCCAGCAAAACGGGGGTCCGGGGGTCGTCCCCCGCGGCCAGCACAGCGCGCGCGGGCTGCTGTTCACCGTGCTCGGTGAGTTCGTGTTGCCGGCAACCCGAACATGCTGGACATCTGCCCTGATCGAGGTGCTCGGCAGGCTCGGC
>JASHQL010000225.1 GCA_030039155.1 Streptosporangiaceae bacterium
AGGGTCGGCGGTAGCGGCCTGGGCGGTGGCCGGCTGAGCGGTGGCCTGCAGCGCGGTGGCCGGGTCGGCGGTGGCCGGCTGGTTGCGGTCGGGGATCTGCCGCGGCAGCGCGAGCACCAGCACCAGCGCGACCGCGATGAACGCCAGGTTGGCCAGCAGCGCGAGCTGCGCGCTGTGACTGAACGCATCGGCCACGGCGTGCGGCCCCGGCACGAAGTGCAGGCTGCCGAACAAGACGGTGCCGATGACGGCGATGCCGATCGCGGTGCCGAGCCGCTGCGAGGTTCCGAGGATCCCGGCGGCGGTGCCTGCCTCGCGCCGCGGCACGGTGGCGAGCACGAAGTCCTGGTTCGGCGCGATCGTCATGCCGGTGCCAAGGCCGGCCAGCAACAGCGGGCCGATCATCGCCCAGCCGTTGACGGCCGGGCTGGTCAGGTAGATGACCAGCACCGTCAGGCCGAGCCCGATCAGCAGCAGCGCGCAGCCGAGCACCAGCACCATCCGGCCGAGCCGTGCCGACAGCTTGTCGCTGTTGGCCGCGGCGGTCAGCGTGCCGACCGAGAACGGCGCGATCATCAGGCCGGTGAGCAGGGCCGAGTGCCCGAGCCCTGCCTGCCACAGGATCGACAGCGTGAAGAACACGCTGCTGAACCCGCCGAAGAACGCCACCGCGAAGATCGCCCCGGCGGAGAACGAGCTCTGCCGCAGCAGGCCGGGCTTCAGCAGCGGGTCGTCGCCGCGCTTGTCCGCACGGTTCTCCCAGAACGCCAGCGCGGCGAACGCGACGGCGCTGCAGCCGAAGCAGATCCAGGTCCAGTCAGGCCAGCCATCAGCCTGGCCCTGCACCAGGGGGATCAGCAGCAACAGCAGGCCGCCGGTGATCAGCGCCAGCCCGACCGGGTCGAAGGCGCGCTTGGTGTGCATGGTGGGCTTCGGCAGCCTGATCGCGGCCATCGGGATCGCTACCAGGCCGATGAACAGGTTCACCAGGAACACCCAGCGCCAGCCGTCGGTCTTGCCTGCCGCCGCGATGATCAGCCCGCCGAGCAGCGGGCCCATCGCGGTGGACACGCCGATCACCGCGCCGAGCACGCCGAACGCCTTGGACCTGGCCGGGCCGGTGAACGAGTGCTGGATGGTGGCGCTGATCGCGGGGAAGAACAGGCCGGCGCCGAGGCCCTGCACCACCCGTGCCGCGACGATCTCGCCCTGGGTCTGCGCGATCCCGCAGCCGACGCTGGCCAGCGTGAAGATGGTCAGCCCGATCAGGAACAGGTACTTGTGGCCGAACCTGTCGCCGGCCCGGCCGCCGGGCACCAGCGCCAGCCCGTAGGCCAGCGCGTACCCGGAGACGATCCACTCGAGGCTGGCCGACGAGGCGTGCAGCCCGTCCCTGATGCTGGGCAGCGCGACGTTGACGATCGTGGTGTCGAGCAGCGCCATGAAGGCGCCGACCAGGACGATGGCGACCGCGCGCCAGTCGTGGCCGTCGGCGCTGGCCGGGCTGCCAGCTGGCCGTGCCGCTGCGGATGCTGACTGGGGCGTGCTGGTCATGACGCTGTCTCTGCTTCCTGTCGCGCATTCCTGTGCTGAATCGCCGGGCGTGCAGTGTCCAGTTCCGAGTCGCGGACCTGGGAATGTGCCGGGTCGCCGCGTTGCGGGCCGCCGACGCCGGCGCTGAAGTCTGCGGTGATCTCGGGGAGCCTGCTGGCGAGTTCCTTGTGCCAGGCAACCTCGGCCTCGGCCCGCACGATCAGGTGCTTGAGCGCCATCCGCTCGGCCTCGTTGACGTACGGGTCGGCATGCTCGGCGTGCTGGCGCATCGCCGACAGGTGCACCTCGTAGGCGGCGAGCCGGTGCGCCACGGTCCTGGCCAGGTCGTCCGGCTTGACCTCGCGGGACTGGGCAAGCGCCAGGTCGAACGGGTCGTTGCGGATGGCCAGCTCGCGGAGCGCCTGGTCGTGCACCGCGGCGAGCGCACGCCGGCCCTCGTGAGTGATCTCGTAGACGGTGCGCTCTGGCCGGTTGCCGACCCGCTCGGTGCGCAGTTCGCGGATCAGGCCCTCGTTCGCCATCCGCTTGAGCGCGCCGTAGACCGAGCCGACCCGGATGTCGGTCCAGATCTCGGTCCGGTCGGACTGTGCCTGCTGGCGGATCTGGTGCCCGTGCAGCGGCCCGCTGGCGGCCAGCGTGCCGAGGATGAAGAGGCGGATTGATGACACATGATTAGTCATACACGAGTAATCAGTTATGAGCAAGCGGTATGCCACCTCGGCTGTCCGAGTAGCGGCCGTCGCCGTGCACCGGCAGTACGACGTCCGGCCGGCCGCCCAGGATCAGGCGGTCTGCTGGTCAAGCCAGTCGAACATCCGCTGCTCTGTGAGTTCGCGCGCCATCGGCTGGCAGTGGTAGCTCGCGCCTTCCTGCTGGCTGAAGCGTGCCAGGGTCGAGCCGGGGACCAGCGCGGCCAGCTCGGCGGGCTGGCCGGCGAAGAACTGCTCGCCGTCCGGGTCGGTGAGGTACAGGGGGGTCGTGATCTGCCCGGCGACGCTGGTCAGGTCATATTTCGCCACCTCGTCGAGCACAGCCGAGTAGCCCTCGACGCCGTAAGGGCGCGCCCGGAAGGCCCAGGTCTCGCGGGCGGCTTTCGCATCGGGAGCGGCCATGGCCTGCCGCATTACCTGATCGAAGGCGGCCTTGTCTCCGGCCTTGTAGAGGTCAAGCAGCTGCGGCGGCAGGTGGCTGAACCAGGAGCGGCCGACGCTGACGACGCCGCCATCGGCGATCGCGGCGGCAAACCGGTGCTCGAAGGCGAGCGCGCGCGGCACCCAGTAGCCGGCCTGACTGACCCCGAACAGCGCGAGCTTCGCACCATCGACATCATCGCGCGCGGTAAGGAAGTCGACCACCGGCGTCAGGACCTTCTCCCAGTCGTATCGGAACGGGATGTCTCGCTCGAAGAGCATCGACTGCTGGCCAGGGCCGTCGAACAGCACGACGTTGTAACCGCGCTCCAGGCCTCCCTCGGCGCACTCGCACCAGCATCCGCTCAGGGAACCGTCGCTGCCGTTGTTCACCACGAGCGTGCGACGCCTGGTGCCGGAGATGTCGGGACGCAACAGCCAGCCGGGCATGCTC
>JASHQL010000226.1 GCA_030039155.1 Streptosporangiaceae bacterium
CAGCGCAGCCGCCCCCGCCGCGGCCAGGCAGGCCGATCCGGCCGCGCCAAGCAGGTAAGGGACCGGCCGCCAGGCCGGGCTGCGCGGCCCGTGGAACAGGTCGGCTGCGGCGGCCAGGGCGAGCAGCGCAAGCCCGGCGATCAGCACGGCTCCGAATGCCGTCATCGCGGGTCACCAGCCACGCCGTGGCCGGCTGCGGTGGCCGCGCGCTGCCCTGGCAGCCGGTCAACCGCGAGCAGCAGCGCCGACAAGATCGCGAACGGGCTCGGCGGGGAGCCCGGCAGCCACACGTCGACCGGCAGGATGCCGCCGATCCCGCCGCTGGTCGCGTAGGACCCGCGGGCCAGCCCGCCGGTCACCGCATCGGTGCCGACCGCGATGACGACCTTCGGGTCCGGCATGGCCTGGTAGGTCTCGCGAAGCGGCTCCGCCATGCCGCGCGCCCCGGCCCCGGTGACCAGCAGGATGTCGGCATGCCTCGGGCTGGCCGTGAAGAACATCCCAAGCCGGTGGATGTCGTAGACCGGGTTGAGCAGCGCCATGATCTCCCATTCCTCGCTGCCGTCCGATCCGGCGTCGACGTGCCGCAGGTGCACCGAGCGGCGCAGCGCCCTGGTCCTGGCGCGCAGCCGGCTGGTCACCTCGGCCAGCGATTCCGCGGTCTCCGCCGCCGGGACGACCAGCCCCTGGCGGGACAGCGAAGGGCTGCCAGGCCCGGCCGACCAGCCGAACACGTCAGGCCGTGCCGTGACGCAGCGGCCGCACATGATGCAGCCGCCCTGGTCGACCCTGACCGTGCCCGCCAGGCCGGCCCTGATGGCGCCGGCCGGGCACAGCGCGCTCGCCTCGGTGCCGTCGATGGTGTCCGCGGCGGGCCCAGGCAGTACGGTTACCGCGCCCCTGGTCGCAGCGGTGTAAGCGTCTGGACTGGCCGGCCAGCGAGTCGTGAGGACGCCGTTCCGCAGCCCGCGCAATGCCCACATCTGCCGTCACCTACCTTGCCGCGCCGGCCACCGGCAGGCCGAAGCTCGCCTCGATGAACGGGAAGTCGGTGAGGATGTCGCCGGCGAAGACCTCGTGCATGAGCACGAGGTTGTGGAACGACGCGGGCCTGACCCGGCACCTGGTGATGACGCCGTCCTCGATTCGCAGGTCATACAGCAGCTCACCGTGTGGTGCCTCCGCCCAGCTCACGGTGCGGCCGTCGGCGACCTGCCAGTCGGCACGCAGCGGGCCGTGGCCGGCCTCGGCCAGCTCGTCGGCTGCCTGGCGCAGCAAGTGGAAGGACGCGCCGATCTCGTCGGCGCGCACCTCGAGTCGGGCGAGCGCGTCGCCGTCGTCCCGTGCGCTGACCGCCAGGCCAAGCGCCTGGTAAGCGGCGTACGGCCGGGACTCACGCGCGTCATCGGCGGTTCCGGACGCGCGCCCCACCGGTCCAAGCGCCCCGTGCTGCGCTGCCCGGGCTGGCGGAAGCGGCCCGGTGCGGCGCAACCGGTCAAGGAAGGACGCGGTGCCAAGGAGCAGCCGCACATCGGCGGTCAGTTCCCGGTCAAGCACGCCGACGGCGGTCAGCAGGTCTGCCGGAGGGAGCCCAGGCTCCCGGCCGACTCCGCCGGGCACCGCCACGCCCCGGCCGAACCTGCTGCCTGACAGCTGGCCGGTCAGCCGGAGCACCCGTTCCTTGTGCCAGCCGAAGCGCGCGGTGGCCACCGCGAGCCCCGCTCCGTCGGCCAGCCTGATCATGACGTCCAGGTGGCAGGCGATCCGCTCCAGCTCGGCATGCAGCGTCCTGATCAGGGCGGCGCGCCACGGCACCGCGGTATCCGCGAGTGCCTCGAGCGCCTGGCAGTAGGCAAGCCCGTGCGCTACCGAGGCGACGCCCTCGACACGCTCGGCAAGCAGCACGCCGTCCGCCGGGTGCATGCCCTCGAAGCGCTTCTCGATGCCGCGGTGCTTGTAGAACAGCCGCATGTTCAGGTGCGGGATGTCCTCCCCCGGCGTCTCGACCAGGTACTCGATCGACTCGGTGACTCCGGAGCGTACCGGCCCGTGCGGGATGGTGAACAGGCCAGGGCCGATCGTGTGCCGCGGCAGCACGCCGGGATCTGGGTCGATCACGGCCGGCCCGCCCGCGGCGCCCGGTCGCGGCAGCTGGCCGCCGCTGGCGGGCAGCACCAGCGGCTCCAGCCGCGGATGACCGGCCGGCTCGACCCCGAACAGGTCATGGATCTCGCGCTCGTACCAGAACGCGGCCCCGACCCTGGGGGTGAGCGCGGGATAGCTGAGCTGCCAAGGCGGCAGCATCGCGGCCACGGTGGCCAGGCTCGCCGGGCCGGCCAGCTGCGCGGTGAGCAGCAGCCCGCCGTCACGTGCGGTACCGAAAAGATCGGCAAGCCGCGCGCCGGCTGCGACCTGCCCGGCGGCGCGGTCCGACAGCTGCTCGACGCTGGCGACGACCTCGTACCTGGTGACGGTCATGCCGGCCGCCCGCCAAGCAGCGCGACAGCGCGGCCGAACAGCTCGGTCAGCTCCGCTGGCGGATGCAAGCCGAGCAGCAGCAGCACGAGAACGCCGGCCACCACCGGCAGCACCATCCAGGCGCTGGGCTCGCCCCGGCCGGGCTGCTCCGGCTGCCGGGCCGCCGGCCGCAGCAGCATCCCGGTGACCGAGGCCGCCAGCCCGAAGAACGCCACGGTGACGGCGATGATCAGGAACGCGGCGGCCGCGTAGCTGCCCGAGCCGAGACCGCCAGCCACGATCTCGAACTCGCTGCGGAACAGCCCGAACGGCGGCATCGCGCCGAGGGCGAAGATCGCGATCAGGAACATCGGGCCGCTCCACGGCAGCAGGTCGAGGCCGCCGCGGATGCCCGCGATGCGCTTGGTGCCCGTCTTGCGGACCAGCACGCCGGCGCCCATGAACGCATTGCCCTTCGCCGCGGCATGCGCCAGCACGTGCAGCAGCACGCCGGCCAGCGCCGCCGGGGCGCCGAAGCTGACGCCGATGGCCAGGATGCCCATGTGCTCGACGCTTGAGTAGGCAAGCAGCCGCTTGATGTCCCGCTGGCCGAACAGGTAAAGCCCGGCGAGCAGTAGTGACGCCACCCCGAAGGCCAGCAGCACGTCGCGCGGGAATGCCGAGC
Organism: Streptosporangiaceae bacterium; assembly: GCA_030039155.1. Taxonomy (GTDB): domain Bacteria; phylum Actinomycetota; class Actinomycetes; order Streptosporangiales; family Streptosporangiaceae; genus JOPF074. The sequence continues at coordinate 3,143 of JASHQL010000226.1, forward strand.
CGAGGGTGGCCGCGGCAACCTGGTAGTAGCGCAAGATCGCATAGAAGCTGATCGCGAGCAGCGACCCCGACAGCAGCGCCGACACCGGCGTGGGCGCTTCTGAGTGCGCGTCCGGCAGCCAGGTGTGCACCGGCACCAGGCCCATCTTCGTGCCGAAACCCAGCACCGCGAGCACGAACGCCAGCTCGATCACCGTGTGGTGCAGCCGCGGCGCGGCGGCCAGCAACTGGGTGAACCCGAGGTCGTAGGACTGGCCGAGGATCTGCGCGCCCGCGTAGTAGGCGAAGATCGTCGCCAGCAGCGCCAGGCCAAGGCCCGCCGAAGCGAGCAGCACGTACTTCCACGCCGCCTCGGCCGCGCCGTCGGTGCCCTCGATCGCGACCAGCAGCGCGGACACGACGGTCGTGACCTCGATCGCAACCCACAGCAGCGCCAGGTTGCTCATCATCGGGGCCGCCAGCATCGCCCAGGCGAACAGGTTGAGGCCAACCCAGAACCGCCGGGAGAACCTGGCCGCAGGCCGGCTGCCTGGCCTGCCGGACAGGTAGCCGAGCGAGTACACCGCGACCGCCGCGTACAGGAATCCGGTGGCCAGCAGGAAGACAGTGCTCAGCGCGTCGACGCGCAGCAGCCGCAGGTAGCTGATGTCGCCGTGCGCGGCGGCCGGCACGAGCGCGAGCACCAGCCCGAAGCTCGCCGCCCCGGACGCCGCGGTCACCAGCCGTGCCGCGGCGGGCGGCAGCCGCAGGCAGCACAGCGCCGCGGCAAGCGGCAGCACGATCAGCAGCGTCAGCACGGCGTGCACTGGATCACCCCCGCAGGCTGGTCAGGTCGGCGGTGGACATGGACTCGGCCCGGCCGTGGTGGACCCTGATCAGCAGTCCGAAGACGACCACCGCCACCAGCAAGTCGAACAGGAACGCGATCTCCAGGATCAGCGGAAGACCGGCCGCCACCACCAGCGCGGTCAGCGCGACGCCGTTCTCCAGCGACAGGAACCCGATGGCCTGGGAGACCACGTCCCGGCGCACGATCATGAGCACGAACGCGACCAGGATGACCGCCACCGAGATCGACAGCGCCGTGTCCGGCAGCACCGGGCTGCGCAGGCCGAGCGCCGCGACGGTAAAGAAGCCGAACGCGGCCATGCCGATCGCCACCAGCACCGCGCTCGCGACGCTGAGCGCGTGACTGCCGGCGATGTCACCCCAGCGCGGATCGCCGCCGATCGCGCCGATGCCGCGCAACAGCCGGCGCAGCACCAGCGGCACGATCACCACCTTCAGCGCGAACGACAGCCCGGCCAGTGCATAGAGCTCGGGCAGGTGCCTGGTGGCCGCCACCACGATGGCGAGCGCCGACAGCAGCGCCGACTGCGCCGCGTACAGCCGGACCTGGTCACGCAACAGCGCCTGGCGGAACATGCCGAACTCGGCGAGCAGGACGCCGACCGCTATCACGTTGGCGCCGCCGGACAGCGCGCTTGGTGCCGCGACCGCGGTCGCGATGATCGCTGTCATCAGCCACCGCCGAGGTAAAGGGTGAACACCGCGAGCCCTGCGAGCAGGAACGCGCCTGCCGCGAACTCAGTGATCTTGAAGAGCCGCAGCTTGGCGAACGAGTTGTCGATGACCGCGACCACGACCCCGAGCAGCGCGGCCTTGCCGACCAGGGCGGCGATCGCCAGCAGCACCGGCCACAGCCCTGGTGTCGCGGCCAGGCCCCAGGGGGCAACGAAGACGTTCAGCAAGATCGTGTAGAGGATCAGCTGCTTCATCGCCGATCCCCACTTCAGCACCGCGAAGTAGGGGCCTGAGTGCTCGAACGGCCGGGCTTCCTCGATCATCCCGAACTCGTTGGTGCCGGTGTGCGTCTCGACCGGGATCCGGCCGGTCTCGTAGAGAATGACCATGAACAGCGCGGCCGCCGCCAGCAGATGGGCCGGCCGGATGATCTGCCCGGCCGACGACCTGACCGTCGCGGCAAGCGCGTACGGCAGGTCGGTGCCGGTGATCAGCGCGACGGTGAAGACCACGAACAGCACGACCGGCTCGGTGATCGCGCCGAACGTCTTTGCCCGGCTGGCGCCGAGCTGGGCGTACGGGCTGCCGGTATCCAGCGCCGCCACCGCGACCAGGAAGCTGGCCAGCGACAAGATGAACCCGCCGCCGAGGATGTCGCCCATGTAGCCGAGCGGGAGCCCGAACGTCGTCAGCACCGGGATGAGCAGCGGCACCGTCAGGTAGCAGGCCATCGCCGCCAGCGGGGCGGCCAGGAACACCCAGCTCGACCCGTCAGGCGCCAGCGCCTCCTTGCGGAACAGCTTGGCGATGTCGTAGTACGGCTGCAGGATCCGCGGGCCAGTGCGGCCCTGCATCCGCGCCTCAACCCGGCTGATCACCCCCGATACGCCGGGCGCAGCCGCGGCGACCGTGACGACCTGAAGCAGCTGGACGACCGGGATGGGCAGCGCCGGGCTCAACGATCTGCTCTCTTCGGGCGAGCTCCTGCGCTGCTGGCCTGGAGTCCGCCCGGCCGATCCTTGCCTGGCGGTTCCGCGCCTTCATCGCTCACTGACCTCTCCTCCCGCACCGGAATCCCGGTCACAGTGCTAGAGGCCATCAGCGATACCGTCGCGGTTGGTGGCGAGCCTCATCGCCAGTCGGTTCTTTGTATCTCAGGTTGCGTGCCGATCGCAATTCACACATGTCACTCCTGTCACGGCGACGGAGCCTTCCCCCTGACCTGTGCCACTGCACTGCCGCCATCGTCTCGCACCTGGGCGAGGATCTCGCCGAGCGCTCGCTCCCGCGCCGCCAGCTCGGCGAGCTGCTGCTCGCCTTGCTCGTCGGCCGCCGCGCGGATCGCGGCGGCCCGGTCCAGCGCGGCGGTCAGCCGCTCGGTGGAGCCTGCATACCGCCGCTGCAGGTCCGCGACCAGCCTGCGGGTCGACTCGGCCAGCCGGTATTGCAGGTCGCCCCTGGCGCGGCCGATCTGCGCGGCCATCAGCTCGTCGACCTGGCCGACCAGCCGCTGCCGCGCAAGGCGGCGGCCGTATCCACCGGGAAGCAGCCGCCGGACCGCGCCGGCCAGTAGCTCGGCCTGGTCGACGTGCTCGTGCAAGACGTAGAAGAACCGGTCGTCGGTGCCGAGCCGGTCGCCGGGCGATGGCAGCGCGAGGTCGAGCCCGAGCAGGTCGGCGGCGGCCGCCCGGACCGCGGCCAGCTCGGCCTCGAGCTCGCCGGCCAGCCGCTGGTCGAGAGCGCGGAGCCCGTCTTCGAGGCTGCTCGCCTGCTGCTGCCGCCACTGCTCGGCGGCAGCGGCGACCAGCGAGGTGAGCTGCGACCTGCCCTGCCGCTCGATATCGCCGGGCGAGGCAGCGGCAAACTCGCCGTCGAGCAGCAGTTCCAGCTTCGCGCCGACGTCCGCGGCCAGCGCCGGGGCCGCCTGCGCGGCGGCCGCGTTCAGCGCGGCGAGCAGCCGCGCTGACTGGACGGTCGCCCGGTCAGCCGCCTCGGCGCCATGGCTGGTCACCGCCTCCAGCCGGGCGGTGAACGCGGCGAACTTGGCCGCGGCCTCGTCACCAGGCAGCCGCGCCGCATGCTGCGCGAGCGCGACCTCGTCCAGCATCTGCTCGGCCATCCTGCGGGCATGCCGGGTGACGGACAGCTGCAGGGCGCCGATCCTCGCCGTGTCTAGGTAGCTGGTGAAGTCGGCGGCCAGCGCGGCGAAGCCGGCGTCACCGGTGCCGTCGGCCGCGTCCCGCGCCGACACCGGGTAGACGTGCTGCGGCCGTCCGGTGGCCTCGGCTACCACCTGCGCGGTGAAGTCGGTTGCCTGCGCCAGCGAGATGTCATCGAGGTAGTCAGCCTTGTTGAGCACGATGAACAGCGTGACCGACAACTCGGTCACCCGCCGGAGCAGATCCCGCTCGGTCGCCGAGATCGGCGGGTCGGCGGTGAGCACGAAGATCGCTGCGTCCATCGACGGCAGCGCGGCGTCCGCGGCCGAGGTGTTGTGCGCGTGCACCGAGCCGGTGCCCGGCGTGTCGACGATCTCCACGCCGCGGGCGAGGACCGGCGCATCGGCGAACACGGTGATCGCGCGGACGTCTTTGCGGTTCCTCGGGTTGCCAGCCTCGGTGCCGAAGTCGGCCAGCGCGGACAGCGGGAACCGGCAGACGCGGCCGTCGCCGAACCCGACCTCGATGCCTTCCCCGGCGCCCTCGGCCTGCACCACGGTGGCGGCGACCGCCGTCAGCGGGATCACCCCGGTCGGCAGCACGTCCCGGCCGAGCAGCGCGTTCACCAGCGTGGACTTGCCCCGCTTCGCCTCGCCGGCCACCAGCACGCGCAGCCTGGCCAGGTCAAGCCGCTGCCGAAGCGCGGCAAGCGCCGACCGGTCGGCGGCATCGGCCAGCCCGCCAAGGTCGTCGAGCAGCTTGCTGAACTCGGCCCGCCCAATCGTCCGCATCTTGGTCACCTACCTACGTCTGCGAGGTAGGGACCGTTGGCGGACCGCGCCGCGATTCGATGGCGGGCCCCTCCGCCATGCCGTGGCCTGCCAGGTTAGCCGGTGATGTCGCGCTGGTACCAGGTGCCAGGCCGGTCGCCAGGCGCGCCTGGCCCGGCCGGCGCGCGCCCGTAGACGGCGGTAAAGGCGATCGTCTGCGTCCACCAGGCAGCGTCATCGCATTTTGCCAGGAACGTGTCGATCGCATGGCTGGCCAGCTCTCCTGACGCCTGGAGTCGCTCCCGCAGTTCTGCCACCGTCAGCTCCCAGTACTCGGCCCACGGCGATCCGCCGTTGTACAGGGCCGTCTCCGCGGTTCCCCCGATGCCGGTCAGGCCGAGGCTTGCCAGTAGCTGCGGCAGCCGG
>JASHQL010000227.1 GCA_030039155.1 Streptosporangiaceae bacterium
CGATGCGCTGCTCGCGGCGCGCTGAGCGGGACCTGCCTCGCCGAGGTACTTGATCCAGTCGTAGTCCGCGTCACCGGAGATGCCGTCGGCCTGCGTCAGGTCAAGGTCATCCCCGGCATCCTTGCCCCGGCCGCGGCCGCGCCTGCCAGCCGCGCGGCGCAGGCCGCCGGGCAGCGGGCCGACCGGCAGCGGACCGCTCGGATGCGGCTCGCCGCGAGCAGGCTGGGGGTGGTCTTCGGAGAGATCCCGAGGACGCCGCAGTTCTTGCTGATCCTGCGACGATCGCATACCCATACGCCGAGCTACTCCCCGAGACGAAGCGGCGTCTCTGACCGATCCAGAGTCACTCCATCATGCGGCACCGCCGCTGTGGCCGCTGCGTTATCGGCGTTTCTTAACCATACGCATCGGCAGCCACCGTCAGTCACAAGGCAGCCGACGCGCCGGGCCGAAACAGGTTCGCCGCAGGCAGCAGCCCGCACTAGCCTGTGCCAATGGCACGCGATGAACGGAGCGTCACGCCGCAGAGCGAGGACTTCTCCGCCTGGTACAACGACCTGGTGTTCCGCGCCGAGCTGGTGGACCGCGGCCCGGTCCGCGGCACCATGGTGATCAGGCCGTACGGGTACCGGATCTGGGAGCTGCTGCAGGCCGATCTGGACGGCAGGATCAAGGCCACCGGCCACCAGAACGCCTACTTCCCGCTGCTCATCCCGCAGAGCTACCTGGAGCGCGAGGCCGAGCACGTGGAGGGCTTCGCGCCCGAGGTCGCGGTGGTCACCCACGCAGGCGGCAAGGAACTCGAGGAGCCGCTGGTCATCAGGCCGACCTCGGAAACGATCATCGGCGAGATGATGGCCAAGTGGATCAGCTCGCATCGTGACCTGCCGATGCTGCTGAACCAGTGGGCCAACATCGTGCGCTGGGAGATGCGGCCGCGGATGTTCCTGCGCACCACCGAGTTCCTCTGGCAGGAGGGGCACACCGCGCACGCCGACGCAGACGACGCGATGCGCGAGACCATGCTCGCGCTCGGCTTCTACCACGACGTCGCGGTGCAGGCGGCGGCGATGCCCGCGGTCAAGGGCGAGAAGACGCCGAACGAGCGGTTCCCTGGCGCGGAGCGCACGTTCACCATCGAGGCCATGATGCGCGACGGCCGGGCACTGCAGGCGGGCACCTCGCACTTCATGGGGACCAACTTCGCCGGCGCGTTCGGCGTCAGGTACACCGCAGAGTCCGGCGAGCTTGAGCTGTGCCACACCACCTCGTGGGGCATGAGCACCAGGATGGTCGGCGGCGTGATCATGACGCACGGTGACGACAAGGGCCTGGTGCTGCCGCCCGCGCTGGCGCCGTACCAGGTCGTGATCGTGCCGATCGGCCGTGGCGACCAGGCGCAGGAGATGCTGCAGCCAGCCACCGAGCTGGCCAGCCAGCTCAAGGCCGCCGGCATCCGCGCGCACGTGGACGACCGGTTCCAGCTGTCGCCCGGCTTCAAGTTCAACGACTGGGAGATGCGCGGTGTCCCGCTCCGGCTCGAGCTCGGCCCACGCGACCTGGCCGCGGGCACCGCGCTGATGTCGCGGCGGATCAGCTACCAGGGCAGCGGCGACGCCAAGGAGCCGGTCGAGCTGGCCGGCGCCGCCGCCAGGCTGGGTGCCGAGCTGACCGCGTTCCAGGCCATGCTGCTGCAGCGGGCCACCGACTTCAGGGACTCGCACACCAAGATCGTCAACGACTGGCCGTCGTTCGCGGCCGCGGTGGCGACCGGCTGGGCGCTGGCACTGCACTGCGGCAGCACCGCCTGCGAGGACGAGATCAAGGCCGAGACCGCCGCGACGCCGCGCTGCATCCCGCTGGACGGGGAGCCGGCCAGCGGCGAGTGCATCCGCTGCGGCGGGCCGTCCGCGTACGGCAAGCGGCTCATTTTCGGCCGCGCGTACTGACAGCAGCAACGTTTGCGGTTTTGGTGTCGCTATAGCAGCACCAAAACCGCAAACGTTGACCGTGCAGCCGCTAATCCGCCAGCGCCCGCGACCGCAGGGCCCGCGAGACCACATCGCGCCGCTCGATCAGGGTCCGCCGCATGCCGGGGTTGTCGGTGCCTGCCAGGCACGAGCCGATCCGCTCGACCAGCTCAGCCGACGCCGCCGAATACGGGAACAGCAGCCGCCCCATGCTCATCGCCAGCTGCTGCGGCCGGCTCGCCCAGATGCGCGGCAGCATCTCGAAGTACCGCTCCGCGTACGGGGCCAGCAGCGCCGCGTGCTCGACCTGGTTGAAGCCGCGGCTGACCTCGATGAGCCGGACCATGCCCAGGTCGGGGTCGTCGGTCAGCAGCCGCCAGGCCGCCGCCTTGTGCGCCGCGTCCGGGATCGCCGCCCGGCAGGCCTCGGCGCTGCGCAGCCCGGCATCGGTGGCGTCCCGGTCGAGCTCGGCGGCGATCTCGGCCTCCCCGGCCCGGCCGGCCGACGCCAGCCGCTGCAGCAGCGCCCAGCGCAGCTCGGTGTCCACCACAAGTCCGGGCAGCGCCTCGGCGCCGTCAAGCAGGCCGGCCAGCAGGCCGAGCTGCTCGTCCGTGCTCGCGGTCCAGCTGAGCAGCTGGATCCAGGCAAGCTGGCGGTCACCGCCAGGCGCCGCGGCGCGCAGCAGCGGCAGCGCCGCGGCGGCAAGCTCCGCCTTGCCGGCCGCCGCCCAGCCGGGATCCCCGATGGTCTCCAGCAGCGACCGCGCCTTGTCAAGCAGCACCTGCAGCATCGCCACCGACGACTCGCTGCCCATGCCGCGGGCCAGCATGGCGTAGAAGGCCGGCAGCCCAAGCTCGGCCTGCTCGGTCATGTCCATCAGCGCCGTCCAGCAGACCGCGCGGGCCAGCGGGTCGGCAAGCTCGCCGATCGAAGAGCTGAGCGTCCGTAGCGAGCGCTCGTCAAACCTGACCAGGGCATAACCCAGGTCCCCGTCGTTCAGCACGATGAGGTCGGGTTGCGGCTGCCCGATCAGGCCGGGAACGACAGTCGCCGGGCCGGTCACCTGCACCTCGGCGGCGTAGCTCCGGGTGAGGGCCTGGCCGGACCGGTGGTACAGGCCGATGCCGATGTGGTGCGGCCGGAGCGTCGGGTGCGCGGCAGGCGCTTCTTGCAGCACGTCGAACGCTGAGATCTTGCCGTTCCCGTCAATGCTGAACCTGGCCCGCAGCGTGTTCGGGCCCGCGGTCTCCAGCCATACCTTCGACCAGTCCGCCAGGTCCTTGCCGGACGCCTCGGTGAGCGCGCCGAGCAGGTCGGTGAGCGTGGCGTTCTGCCAGGCGTGCTCGGCCAGGTAGCTGCGGACGCCGGCGAAGAACGGCTCCCTGCCCAGGTAGGCCGCGAGCTGCCTGAGCACCGAGGCGCCCTTGGCGTAGCTGATCCCGTCGAAGTTGGCCGCGGCCGCGGTGATGGTCGGCACGTCGGCCGCGACCGGGTGGGTGGACGGCAGCTGGTCCTGCTGGTAGCCCCAGCTCTTGCGTGACGCGGAGAAGGTGGCCCAGGCGTCGGCGTACCTGGTCGCCTCCGAGCTGGCCAGCGCGGCGCAGAAGTCGGCGAACGACTCGTTCAGCCACAGGTCGTCGAACCACCGCATGGTGACCAGGTCGCCGAACCACATGTGCGCCATCTCGTGCAGGATCACGTCGGCGCGCAGCTCATACATGGTCTCGGTCACCTTGGACCGGAACAGCAGCCGCTCGGTGAACGTCACGCAGCCAGGCTGCTCCATCGCGCCCGAGCTGAACTCGGGCACGAACACCTGGTCGTAGGCGGCGAACGGGTACGGCGCCCGGAACAGCGCGGTGTAGAAGTCCAGGCCCTGCCTGGTGATCGTGAACATGTCCTCGGCCTCGACGAAGGCCGCCAGCGACGCCCGGCAGGCGATGCCGAGCGGGATGACCTGGCCGCCCGGCGTGACGTGCTCGGACCGGACCACGTGGTAGTCACCCGCGGCGACCGCGGTCAGGTAGGTGGAGATCCGCGGCGTGGCCGGGAACCGCCAGATCGCATTGGCTGGCTGTCCTTCGATCGGCTCAGGCTCAGGGGCCGGCTGGTTGGACAGCACCGTCCAGTGCGCCGGCGCGGTGATGTGGAAGGTGAACTCGGCCTTCAGGTCGGGCTGCTCGAAGTTGGCGAACACCCGCCTGGCGGCCGCTGGCTCGAACTTGGTGTAGGTGTACACCTTGCCGTCGGCCGAGTCGACCGACCGGTGCATCGCGGTGCCGTCGGCGGCGTAGCCGCAGTCGGCACGCACCCGCAACTCGTTGCTCGCGGCCAGCGCGGGCAGCGCGATCCGGCCGTCCGCCCAGGCCGTCGCCGGGTCGAGCGGCTGGCCGTTCAGGGTGATCTCGTGCACCGCCTCGGCGACCAGGTCGGCGTAGCTGGCCGCGCCAGGCTCGGCGCAGTCGAACCTGATCACCGAGTCCGAGCCGAAGACCTTGTCGCCCCTGGTCAGGTCAAGCGCGACCAGGTAAGACCGGACGCGCAGCAGCCTGGCTCGCGCCCTGGTCTCGGCACGGGTGATCTCGGCAACCGGCATCGTGCCTCCTGCACCGTGGGGCTGGCAAACTCGGGCGAGCCTCCACCCTAGTAGCGGCCGCTGCGGCTACCCGCGGCGCAGCAGGACGTAGTACGGGCGGCCCCGGTAGCGCAGCGTCACCCGCCTGGCGGCCGGGTACCGCCGCAGGAAATCGGCGGTCTCCGGATTGCGCAGCGAGGCGGTGATGACCGCCTGCGTGCTCGGCAGCACGGTCACCCTGAACGTGCGCAGGAAGCGGCGCGACTGCGCGTGCGTGAGCACCATGGTGTACGGGTCGAGCGGGATCGGCGCCGGGCGCAGGTCGGCGAGGAAGTAGACCAGGCCGGGATAGCCGTTCGGGAAGCCGGCCACGTAGGTGACCCGGCTGCCGACGATCGCGTGCAGCTTGTCCATCAGCGTGATCAGCGCCTGGCTCGACACCGCCACCTTGGCGCTGCCGGCCAGCCCGGTGGTCTTGTTGGCGTCCTGGCAGCAGACCGGCAGGGTGCCGAGCCCGGCCCCGACCCGCCGCGCGGCAAGGGTCGCGGGTGTGGCCGGGGCGGGCAGCGCGGCCAGGCTGATCCGGTCGGCGGCCGGCGCCGCGAGCCTGGCCTCGACCCGCGCCGGATTCCAGGCACTGACCGGCAGCAGGGCGAACGCGACGGCGAAGACCGCGGCGCCGGCCAGCACGGCGGTCCTGGTGCTGCGGGCGCCGAGCAGCCGCGGCAGCCCGGTCGCCGCCAGCACCACGAGGGCCGGCATCGCCAGCATCACCCCGGACACGTGCGAGGTGTCGGACCGGAACAGCGCGCCCTCGTAGATCGCCACAGTGGCGACCAGCACGGCCACCAGCAGGACGCGCTCCCGCGACCAGCGGGCGGCGATCCGCAGCGGCCTGAACTGGCAGATTGCCGCCACCGCCAGCGGCGCGAGCAGGAACGGCAGCAGGTAATAGGTACGCGCCACCGGGCTGTGCCAGCCGTGCGCGAGTGCCGAGTCGGTGTAGCCGGCCGCCACCGCGCCTGGCAGCAGGAAGTACAGGGTCAGGAACCTGGCGGCCAGGCCGTGCGCCGCGTAGAACGCCAGGATCGGCAGCCAGACCAGGCAGAAGCCGGCCAGCACCGCGAGCAGCGCGGTCCAGACCGCCCGCCAGGCGGCGGCGCCGGTCAGCACCAGCAGCGTCGCGAGCACGGCCCCGCCGACCAGGCCGGCCAGCAGGTTCTCCTGGGCCAGGTAGCACAGCGCGCCCCAGACCGCGCCCAGGCCGGCGGCCAGCGCCAGGCCGGGCCGGGCCGGGCAGCGCCTGATCACCGCCGGCAGCAGCACGATGAGCGCGAACGCGCCCGCGTAGCGCAGCGGGTTGGCCCAGCCGAAGTAGCCGACGAAGCCGTGCCCTGGCATGAAGTCAAGCAGCCGGAGCGCCGGGTAAACCAGCGCGGACAGCAGCGCGGCGAGCAGGCCGCGGCGGTAGCCGAGCGCCAGGAACAGCGTGACGAAGAACACCGTGGCACCGGCCCACTGCAGCGCGGCCCACGACTCGCGGAACCCGACCACGGAGAACGTGCTCAGGTGCCGCATGTACAGGTAGCTGAACAGCTGCGTGCCTGGCCCGTACTGCACCGAGGCCGGGCCGATGTAGGGCACGCTGCCCTTGGCGATGGCCTGCAGGCCGGCCAGGTAGACGTCCTCCTGGTAGCCGATCCGGCTGCGCACGTGATCGAGGTACCAGGGCGGGCCGTAGAAGTACCAGCCAAGCGCGACGGCCGTGACCAGGCCGGCCGCGATCCGCGTCGGGTTGCTTCGCCCGGCCGCCGGACGGTCCGCTGGGCCGGCCGGTGCGGGCACGTCCGGCTCGCGCAGGCTCGCCAGCCAGGCGCGCCCGCCGTGCGGATGCCTCGCGGCGGCGCTGACCAGCCGGGACGCGGCGGCCAGCAGCAGCATCGGCGCCAGGATGCCGATCAGGTAGGCGCTGACCTCCCAGCGCTTGTCCAGGTAGCCGAACCACCTGGTGATCCAGCCGACGTGCCGGTGCAGCGTCGAGCGGGCCAGCAGGTCGGCCGGGATCAGCAGCAGCGGGCACCAGGCGGCCAGCGCCAGCCAGATGG
>JASHQL010000026.1 GCA_030039155.1 Streptosporangiaceae bacterium
TAATTGTTAGCCTGCTGCCTAAGCTTCGTCAACCAGGTCGTGATCCGCTTCTCGGAGACCGGGAACGGCGTGCCGAGCGTCTGCGCGAACAGGCTGACCCGCAGCTCCTCGATCAGCCAGCGGCCGTCGGCTGACTCGTCACTGTCCGCGCGGCCAGGCGGCAGGTCGGCGACCGTCTGCCGGTACGCAGCACTGACCCGGTGCACGGTCGCCATCAGCTCGGCGTCCCGGCGCGGGTCCAGCGCGAGCTTGCCCAGCCTGCGCACGATCGCCTGCAGGTAGCGGACCAGGTCAGGCAGCCGGGCGGCACCCGCGTCCGCGACGAACCCCGGGTAGATCAGCCCGGCGAGCTGACCGCGGATGTCGGCGATAGCGGCCGCCAGTTCCGGCCCCGGCTTGCGCGGCAGTGTTGCATCGGCCGCAGTCCGCGGCAGGGTTGCATCGGCCGCAGTCCGCGGCAGGGTTGCATCGGCCGCAGTCCGCGGCAGGGTTGCATCGGCCGCAGTCCGCGGCAGTGCAGCCTCGGCCTCGTGCGCGGCGCCGAGCACGCGCGCGACCTGCTCGATCACCGTGGCGGTGACCGCTGGCAGCTCCCAGCGGGCCGCTTCGAGCAGCTTGCCGAAGCCAGCCGCGTCCCACGCGGGTCCGCCGGCGTCGGCGATGACCTGGTCGGTCGCGCACGCCACGCAGTCCGCGAGCTCGGCGTCCACCGACGGGTACGGGTGCCGGCTCATCGCCAGCTTGTCCGCCACCGGCAGGCGGCCGGCGATCGACCTGGCCCTGGCGGGCACCTGCAGCATGATCAGCCGCCTGGTGCCAAGCCGCATGGCCCGCTCTGCCTGGCCAGCCGACTCATACAGCGCCACGTCGACCGACCGGCCGGCGTCGGTCAGCGCCGGGTACGCGCGCAGCTGGCCCCGGCTGATCACCCGCGGCAGGTCTCCGATGGTCCAGCTGGTCAGCCCGGTCGTGGTGACGTCGGCCGCGGCTGCGTTGAGCGCGTCGCGCAGCCGCGGCCTCAGTTCAGCGCGCAGCTCGTCCAGGTCGGTGCCGGTCGCCAGGGTGGTGCCACCGTCGGTGACCTGATACCTGATCCGCAGGTGCGGCGGCAGCTTGCCGAGGTCCCAGGCGCTCCGCGGGACCGTGACGCCGGTCATCGCCTGCAGTTCCGTGCTGAGCGCGGCGAGCAGGTCGCCGTTCGGCTGCAGGCGAGCCAGCACCGCGCGGGCGGTGTCCGGGGCCGGCACGAACGCGGTGCGCAGCTGCTTGGGCAGCGACCTGATCAGCTCGGTGACCAGCTCCTCGCGCAGCCCCGGCACCTGCCAGCCGAACTCCTCGGCGCTGGCCTGGCCGAGCCTGGCCAGCGGGATGTGCACGGTGACGCCGTCATCCGGCTCGCCTGGCTGGAACTGGTATGACAGCTGGTACCCGGCCAGGCTCTCGGGGTAGTCGTCGGCCTCGACCTGGTCAGCCAGCGGGCCAGCAAGGTCGGCCTCGGTCATCGTGAGCAGCTCTGGATCGGTCCTGCGCTTGTCCTTCCACCAGCTGTCAAAGTGCCGAGCCGACACCACGTCAGCCGGGATCCGCTGGTCGTAGAACGCGAACACGGCAGCGTCGTCGGCTACCAGGCCGCGCCGCCTTGCCTTGCGCTCAAGCGCCTCGGCCTCGGCGGCAAGCCGCTGGTTCGCGGCAAGGAACCGGTGGCTGGCCTGCCAGTCGCCTTCCACCAGCGCATGGGTGATGAACAGGTCACGGGCCAGCCTGGCGTCGATGCTGGCCAGGTTGACCCGGCGGGCAGGCACGATCGGCAGCCCGTACAGCACCACCTTCTCGGTGGCGACGGCCGCGCCCTGGTCCGCGTCCCAGCGCCGCTCCGAGTAGCTGTGCCTGGTCAGGTGCGGCGCCAGCGGCTCGGCCCAGGCCGGGTCGATCTTCGCGACCGTTCTGGCCCACAGCCGTGCGGTCTCCACCAGCTCGGCCGCCACCAGCCACGGCGGCGGCTTCCTGGCCAGTGCCGAGTCGGGAAAGATGGCGAACCTGGCGCCGCGCGCCCCGGCGAACTCGGTGAGCGGCCGCCGCCCGCTGGCCGGCTGGCGGGACTTCACATCCGTATCCTGCATGCCGATGTGCGACAGCAGCCCGGCCAGCAGCGACATGTGAACCCGGTCGGCCAGGTCGCCAGGCTGATCGGTCCGGCGGCGGATGCCGACGCCTACCTCGTGTGCCGCGGTGCGCAGCTGGGCGTACACGTCCTGCCACTCGCGGACCCGCAGGTAATGCAGGTACTCCCGGCGGCAGAGCCGGCGGAACGCGGACGCGGACAGCGCGCGCTGCTGCTCGCGCAGGTACTCCCAGAGATTGACCAGGGCCAGGAAGTCAGAGTCCGGCTCGGCGAACCGCCGGTGCAGCTGATCGGCGGCCTGCCTGGCATCGGCCGGCCGCTCACGCGGATCCTGGATGGACAGCGCGGCCGCGATGATCAGCACCTCGCGCACGCAGCCGTGCTGCGCCGACTCCAGGATCATCCGGCCGAACCTGGGATCGGCCGGCAGCCTGGCCAGCTTCCTGCCGATGCTGGTCAGTTTGCCCTGGCGCTTCGGCTGGGTCGCGCCGAGCTCGGCGAGCAGCCGGTAGCCGTCGGCGATATTGCGGGCATCGGGCGGGTCGACGAACGGGAAGTCCGCAACGTCGCCCAGCTCCAGTGCTGCCATCCTGAGCAGCACCGAGGCCAGGTTGGTGCGCAGGATCTCCGGGTCGGTGAACTCAGGCCGCGAGTCGAAGTCTTCCTCGCTGTACAGCCTGACGCAGATGCCGTCCGCGGTCCGGCCGCAGCGGCCGGCCCGCTGCCTGGCCGAGGCCTGCGAGATCGGCTCGATCGGCAGCCGCTGCACCTTGGTCCGCTGGCTGTACCTGGAGATCCTGGCGGTGCCGGGGTCGACGACGTACCTGATGCCCGGCACGGTCAGCGAGGTCTCGGCCACGTTCGTCGCCAGCACCACGCGGCGGCTGCCGCCATGTGGCGCGAACACCTTATGCTGCTCAGCGGCGGACAGCCTGGCGTAGAGCGGCAGCAGCTCAAGGTCCTGCTGCCCGGCCAGCGCGTCCGCCGCGTCCCTGATCTCCCGCTCGCCGCTGAGGAACACCAGGATGTCGCCCGGGCCTGCCGCCTTCAGTTCGGCGACCGCGTCCAGGATGCCCTGCACCTGGTCTCGCGGCTCGGTTGCCGAGTCGGGGTCGGTCAGCGGCCGGTACCGCACCTGCACCGGATAGCTGCGGCCGGACACCTCGAGCACCGGCGCGTCCCAGAAGTGCTGGCTGAATCGCTGCGGGTCAATCGTGGCCGAGGTGATGATCACCTTGAGGTCCGGCCTGCGCGGCAGCAGCCGCTTGAGGTAGCCGAGGATGAAATCGATGTTCAGGCTGCGCTCGTGCGCCTCGTCGATGATCAGCGTGTCATAGCGCAGCAGCTTCCGGTCCCGCTGCAGCTCGGTCAGCAGGATGCCGTCGGTCATCAGCTTGATCAGCGTGCCGTCGCTTGTCGTGTCGGCGAACCTGACCTGGTAGCCGACCGCGGTGCCGAGCTCGGTGCGCAGTTCGCTGGCGATCCGCTCGGCCACCGAGCGGGCCGCGATCCGCCGTGGCTGGGTGTGCCCGATCTGGCCAGCCTGGCCGCGGCCCAGGTCAAGGCAGATCTTCGGCAGCTGGGTGGTCTTGCCTGAGCCGGTCTCGCCCGCGATGATCACGACCTGGTTGGCGTTGATCGCGTCGGCCAGCTCGGCCCGGTGCTGGCTGACCGGCAGCCAGGCCGGGTAGCTGATCGGCGGCAGCCCACGGCGGAGCTCCTGCAGCCTGGCCTGCAGGTCGGTGCGCGAGGATGGCAAGGCGGAGTCTCCAGCTGCATGGACCGAACTCAACGATAAGGATGGCGAGGCAGTGGCCAGGCCGGCCACTGCATTTCTGGTCAGCGGCGCGGCTAGCCGCCCTGGCCGTTCTGGTTTCGGTAGCCGTGCCCATGGCCAGCGCCAGGGCCGTGATAGCCGTCGCCGAACGGCGCGACCGCGGTCAGCACGATCGTGCTGCCCACCTGCACCCGGCCTGACGGCTGCACGGACAGCACCGTTCCTGGCAGGTGGCCATCGTGCTCGGCATTGCCCGGCCGGCCGTCACCCTGCCCGGTCGCGGGCTGCCAGATCACGTGCACCTGCAGGCCGTCGGCCCTGAGCTGCCCGGCCACCACCCGGACCGGCCGGCCGATCAGGCTGGCGCTGTGCACGCTGATCAGCTTTGGCTGGTGCGCGTGCCGGCCGGCTGCGCCGGACGGCGTGCCGCCAGGCCCTCCGGCCAGCTCGGCCAGCAGCAGAATGCCGATGATCAAGATCAGGCAGGCCGGCCCCA
>JASHQL010000228.1 GCA_030039155.1 Streptosporangiaceae bacterium
TCAGGCACGCCGAGCCCGCACCCGAGCTGCCCGCCAAGGCCGCACCCGAGCCGGACGCCAAGGCCGCACCCGAGCTGCACGCCAAGGCCGCACCCGAGCCGGACGCCGAGCCCGCACCCGAGCTGGACGCCGAGCCCCTCGCGGTCCGGCACGCCGCCGCCCTACCCGGCTTGCCGTCTGCACCGCCATCACCACCACCACCACCGGTCCAGGCACCATCGGCACGGGCCAGGGCCGCGCCCCAGCGGGACGCCGAGCCCACAGCCTTCGCCAAGCTCGTCAGGCTGACACCGAAAACGTGGGCCGGGCGTCATCCCTCCTGGCGCCCGGCCCACGGCCTGCCTGGGCGACGGCCGCCGCATGATTGTGCCGATGAGCTGCCGCACGCCGGCCGGCGAGTGCACGAGTCGGAGGCCGCGAGTGAGCCGCGCCGGGCCAGCCGGGACCTGCGGCTCTGGCACTGCCTGAGCCGTGCAGCGTAGACATGGTGCGTGAGCCCGCTAGCAGCAGCCGCGCCACAGCCGTCGCAGGAATCAGCCGATCAAGCTGGCCAGCCAGGGCCAGCTGGCCCGGCGCATGCTCAGCCCGAGCCATTGTCGTCGCGATCACCGGGTGAACCACCCCTGCCAGGTCAGGGAATCGCGCTCCGGAGCAGTTACTTCGTCCTGGACTGGACACTGAGATTCACCCGCACGACCGTCGTCATCGACGGCGACACCTGGGAGCTTCCATGGGGAGATCACTTCTTCCCGCTCAGCCCCGGCCTTCACCAGATCCGGGTTTCCTATCGCTATCTGCGATTCCGTGCTGCCGGAGCCGCCTCGACCACGGTCCGCGTGGACCCCGAGACGGTTGTCAGGATTGCCTACGACGCGCCGAGGTCAGTGCTGCTGGCGTTTCTGCCTGGCAAGCTCACCGCCCGGCCCGACGAGCAGCCCTGAGCCGCGGCTGCTGCAGCCGGGGTAGGCCGGGTGCCCGTGCGGGCCGGCGGGTCTAGCGGCCTGTTACGCGTCCTGGTCTGGCCTGATCAGGTACTTGGTGCCGGTTGCCTGCCGGGCGTAGGTGGTGATGTTGTCCAGCCGGAGCGCTGCGGCCAGCGAGACCTGCGCGGTGTAACTGCTGGCGAACGTCGTCGTCAGCCCGGCAGCGACCCGGTCCCGCAGCCGGATGATGCCGTCTAGGCCGATCCTGCCGAGGAACGGGGTCAGCAGCCATCCCCCGATGCCCCAGGCCATGCCGTAGTTCCTGGTCAGCACTGTCGGGTTACGGTCAAGCCCGCCGTAGATGTAGACCTGCTTATGCACCGCCGACCCGTACCGGCTGTAGCCGTCCGCGCCGGCGCTGGCCGCTGCTTCCATGCAGGTCAGGATCTGACTGGCCAGCGTGCCTCCGCCGGTGGCGTCGAACGCCAGCGTCGCGCCGGTCGCCGTGAGCGCAGCGGTCAGCTCGGTCATGAACTGCGGCTTGCTGGAGTCGCAGACGAACGTGGCGCCGGCTGCGCGCAGCAGTTCCTCCTGCTCGGGCCTGCGGACGATGTTGACCAGCGGGACCTGCTCCTGCTGGCAGAGCCGGTTCAGCATCTGGCCGAGGTTCGACGCGGCAGCAGTGTGCACCAACGCGACGTGGTGTTCCAGCCGCATCGTCTCGATCATGCCGAGCGCCGTCATCGGATTCACGAACGCGGACGCGCCGTCGGCGGCCGGCAGGCCGTCTGGAAGTTCCAGGCACAGCGACAAGTCGACGGCGCGGTACTGGGAGTACATGCCGCCGCCGGCCGCCGCGACCCTCTTGCCGAGCAGGCGTTGCGCCGCCTCGCTGGCCCCGGCCGCGACGACGGTCCCCGCGCCCTCGTTGCCGGCCGGGATGGGCATCCCGACGCGTGCGGTCAGGCCGCGCATCACCGCGCGCGGGATGGGCGCGGTGATCACCGGCCGCTGCGCTGTTCCCGCCTGGGCTGCCGCCGCGACATCGGCGCCCGCCAGCAGGACGCCAAGATCGGAAGGATTCACCGGGGCCGCCTCGACCCGGATGAGGACCTCGTTCGGGCCCGGCTCGGCGACCGCGACCGTTTCGAGGAACACCTCGAGCATGTTGTCGGGACGCACAAGGGACCGCAGTTGCAGCGCCTCGGCTGGGATCTCGGCCGCCATCGGTCGGCTCCTTCGTCGCGGGTCTCCGGCAAGCCGCGGCGACGACCGCACCTGTGCCCGGCCGCGCGCCGCCACCTCGCTTCAGGATCAGTATCCGACTGATCGGGCCCGGCTGCCCGTGGCCTCGGCCGCGGCGCACTCGGGACCGACCAGTCCGGACAAGCGGGCCAGCGGAGCGAACCGCCGCGCGGGCTCCAGCGCGCCGCCGCGGAACACCTTGGGTGTCGGTTACGTTTGAGTAACAAATACGTTTGTGCTGGTGAGAGACTAACGATGGCGCAGGATAAGTGCATTACGTGCGGGACTCGGCTGCATCCCGAGCGAGCCCGCAAATACAACTACTGCATGGCGCGAGAGTGCCAGGAGAAAAACGCCAAGGGCCTGACCATGGTGGCGGTCGGGATGAACAAGGCGGCCGACGAACTGCTGATCCTGGATGAGCGCACACGGGAGGACCTGGCCAGCGGCAAGTATCGTGATCAACGGCGAGACTCCTTCGGTCCCCCTGCCGCGCCGCCCGCGGCCGGTGCCGTCGCGACCTCGGACCGACCGGCCCGCCGCCCGGCGCCGCGCCAGTCATCTGCCCCCGCACCGGCCCGCCGCCCGTGGACACCACGGCAGGAAAGGCTCGCGCTGCTCTACAACCAGCAAGGGCTTCGGCCAGAAGAGATCGCAGCCAAGCTCGGCGTGAGCAGCTACACGGCAACTCAGATCATCCTCGCCGCCAGGCACCAGGCCACGCGCTGACCTGCCCTAGCTGACAGGAGCGCGCCAGCTTCCGCCAATTGCCAGCGTGAGCAGCGATGAAGGCGCGCAAAGCAGATCGCGGCATACCGGATGTTCGCTGAGGCGACGATGACCAGGACCAGGACACCATCACGGGCAGAGTGTCCGGAGCGGTCCGTACGCTCCGGACATGGCGAATTTCGCACTGCGGCTCGTCCATGGCCCATCCTGGGACACTTCGCGTCCGATCCGCCGCCAAGAAGGCTGGGACGAGCATGCAGCCTTCATGGACGGGCTCGTCGAGGA
>JASHQL010000229.1 GCA_030039155.1 Streptosporangiaceae bacterium
TCCGGTGTCTGTCGTGTATTCGCCGGCCGCAGCCGGCTGGTGCGGCTGCGCCGCGGCGCCGGTCACGCAGAGCAGGGCAACCGCCATGGCAGCGACACCGGCTGCCCGCGGGAACGTGAACACTGCAGGATTCCTCCTTGCACGCTGCTGACAGCGCACCAGTCACGCAATGAACCAGTTCGCAAGCAAAAAAGAAGCCCCCAGGCGCCTCCCGCGGGAGGGCCACCCGAAGGTAACCGTACACGCGGGGACCGGCTGGACAAGGCCGGTCAGCCTGGGGGTCCGGTGTCTGTCGTGTATTCGCCGACCGCAGCCCTCGCCAAGCTGCGCTTCAGCGCAGCTTCCGATCCGGCTCGAAACCGGGGCGGGAGGCGACCGGTGATGCGCTGGTCGCGGCGAGCCGCGACAGCGCTCCACGCAGGCGGCGGCTAGCGGACAGCCACCTCGCGAGTCCAACATCTATGCATAAAGTAGGACCACCTCCTTTCCCGCGTTAGCCCGAACGCTACGTCAGGTCGCAGCCGGCAGGCAAGCTCGTTATGCCACGGGCGTCACCGGCGGTGTCCCGTGCATCTTGGTGGATGCGGGCGCCGATCATGCCGCAGGAGATCCGCGCGGCACGGCCTAGACTCTGGTTATGGCGCAGGCTTGGGACGACATGCTGCGGGCACGTGGCTACCGCGTCACCCCGCAGCGCCAGCTGGTGCTCGCCGCGGTGGGCAGGCTCGAGCACGCCACGCCCGAGGACATCTACGCAGAGGTCAGGCAGCAGGCGAGCGGGGTCAACGTGTCGACCGTGTACCGCGCGCTCGAGCTGCTCGAGCGGCTCGGGCTGGTCACGCATACCCACCTCGGGCACGGGGCGCCGAGCTACCACCTGGCCGACACCGAACAGCACGTGCACCTGGTCTGCCGGCACTGCGAGCAGGTCACCGAGATCGAGCCCGCCGCGGTGCAGGCGCTGGTGACCGCACTGCGGCAGCAGGCCGGTTTCCAGACCGACGTGGGCCACCTGACAGTGTTCGGCAGGTGCGCGGCCTGCCAGGCCGGCGACCAGCCGGCCAGCCTGAGCGGGACGGCCAGCGCATAGCCTGGTGGCTATGGAAAGCCCCTTGCTCGCCGAGCCCGGCGCGGTGCCCGCGACCGGGCCGGACGCCGGCGTAGCCGCGCATTACGGCGACCCCTTTCTCGAGCAGCGGCATGCGGTCGCCGGCCTGGCCGTGGTCGACACCTCGCACCGCGGCGTGCTGCGGGTCACCGGCCAGGACCGGCTGACCTGGCTGCACAGCCTGACCAGCCAGCACCTGGAGCGGCTCGGGCCCGGCGTCGGCGCCGAGGCGCTCATTCTCAGCCCGCAGGGGCACGTGCAGCACCACCTGGTGCTTGCCGACGACGGCGAGGCGACCTGGATCAGCGTCGAGCCTGGCACCGGGCCGGCGCTGCTCGACTTCCTCACCTCGATGCGGTTCATGCTGCGGGTCGAGCCGGCGGACGTGACCAGCGAGTTCGCGACACTGACCCTGCTCGGCCCCGATGCCGAGGCCACCCTTGGCGGCGCGGCGACAGTGCGCGCGGCCGGAGTCGTTCCCCTCCTTGTCGTCGTGCCGAGGCAACGGCTGGTCGCCGCGGTCGAGGCGGTTCGTGACGCCGGCGGCGCGCTGGCCGGCATGTGGGCGCACGAGGCGCTGCGGATCGCCGCCGGGCGGCCGCGTTTCGGCCTGGACACCGACCACCGCACGATCCCGCACGAGGTCGGCTGGATCGGCTCGGCGGTGCACCTGGACAAGGGCTGCTATCGCGGCCAGGAGACCGTCGCCAGGGTGCACAACCTCGGGCACCCGCCGCGGCGGCTGGTGCTGCTGCAGCTTGACGGCCTCGCCGACTCGCTGCCAGCGCACGGCGACCCGGTCGAGCTCGACGGCGCGGCGGTCGGCTTCGTCGGCTCTGCGGCCCGGCACTACGAACTCGGGCCGATCGCGCTCGGCCTGGTGAAACGGACGGTGCCGGTGCGGGCGCAGCTCGAGGCGGGCGGCATCGCCGCAGCTCAGGAGGTTATCGTGGCGCCCGACGCGGGCGCGAACGTGCAGATTACGCTCAGCCGGGAGCGTAGTGACCCGATCGCCCGCTCGCGCGAGTAACCTTTGGGCCGGCCAGGTAGCGAGGCCGACACTGACGTCCCCGGGAGGTCAACCGCAGTGCTGCGGCAAACTCTGCTGGCGCTCTCGGCCAGCACCCGCGTCCGTGAGCTCATCAGCACGACTCCGGTCACCCGGGACGTCGTGACCAGGTTCGTGGCCGGCGAAACCGCGGCCGACGCGCTGACCGTGACCGAGCGGCTGCTTGCCGACGGCCTGCAGGTCACCATCGACTACCTCGGCGAGGACACCGTCGACCCGCAGCAGGCGGCCGCGGTCACCGAGGAGTACGTGGGGCTGCTGGCGAAGCTCAGCGCGGCGGGGCTGGCGGCAGCCGGGCGCGCCGAGGTGTCGGTGAAGCCGACCGCGGTCGGCCTCGGCCTGGCCGAGCACGGCGAGAAGACCGCGCAGGAGAACATCGCCAGGATCGCCAAGGCGGCGCGCAACGCCGGCAGCACGGTCACCGTCGACATGGAAGATCACACCAGGGTCGAGGCCACGCTGCGGCTGGTCGGCGAGCTGCGTGCGGACTACCCGGACCTCGGCTGCGTGCTGCAGGCCTACCTGCGCCGCAGCCCTGACGACTGCACCGCGCTGGCCGAGGCGGGCTCGCGGGTACGGCTGTGCAAGGGCGCGTACCGGGCGCCGGACGGGATCGGGCTGCCAGGCCGCGCCGAGGTCGACCTGAACTATGTCCGCTGCATGCGGATCCTGCTCGAGGGCGGCGGGTACCCGATGCTGGCCACGCACGATCCAAGGCTGATCGAGATTGCCGGGGTGAAGGCGACCATGCTCGGCCGGGAGCAGGACAGCTTCGAGTACCAGATGCTGTACGGCATCAGGCCAGCCGAGCAGCTCCGGCTTGCCTCGCACGGCGGCCAGGTGCGCGTCTACGTGCCCTACGGCAACGACTGGTACGGCTACCTGGTCAGGCGGCTTGCCGAGCGGCCAGCCAACCTGGCGTTCTTCCTGCGGGCGCTCAGCTCGCGCCGCTGACCCGCTTGGCTGCCGGGCTGCCGCCAGGGTGGAAGACGCCGAGCACGATCAGCGTGCCCGTGCCGGTGTTCTCCAGGCAGTGCGGGGTGCCGGGCGGCAGGTGCACGCAGCTGCCAGGCTCGAGCGGCCGGTCGCCGTCCGGCAGGTGCACCACGCCCGTGCCAGCCAGGATCAGCACCACCTCGTCGTAGCTGTGGCTGTGCTCAGGCGCCCGGCCAGGCGGGATCTCGCCGACGAACTGGGTGGCCTCGTCGCAGCCCTGGCCAGGCCCGAACAGCACCCGGAACCGCCGGTCGCCGGTC
>JASHQL010000230.1 GCA_030039155.1 Streptosporangiaceae bacterium
GCGGTGAGCCAGGATCTGCGGATGGCCGAGGTCGCGGTTGTCGATGACGACATCGGCCAGAGCCAGCGCATCGACTTCGGCGAGATAGATCATTTCTGCGGCGTGATAGCGGTCACGGTGCACGCGGGTCGCTTCGGCGCGGCCCTCGGCGGCAGTGTCGCGCGCGACGCCGCGGCGCAACGCGGTCTGCTGGTCGACCTCGAGCCAGATGCGGTACTCCCAGCAGTCGTTGTACTCGGGCCGGAACGCGAAAACGGTATCGACGATCAGGATCGCCCCCGGCGGGGCGCTGATCGTGGTGTCCCGGTAGTCAGCGCCGGTCAGCGGATCATGCGCGCACAGCACCACCTCGCCAGACCCGGACGGGCCCGCAGGGCCGAGCAGCAGGTCCCTGGCCGAGCGAAAGTCGTAGGCATTGCGGTAATAGCCCTCGCCGCTGAGCCGGTCGTAACCATGGTCGCGGGCATGCCGCCACGGATGCTTAAAGTCATCCATCGACGCCCGCATCGTCGGGCGGCCCAGGCCGCGCAGCGCGGCCGCCAGCTCATGCCCGAAGCTGGTCTTGCCCGCCCCGGTCAAGCCATCGACCGCGACCCGCAGCCTGCCAGGCCCGAGCCCGGCCACCCAGCCAGCCACGGTTGCGATCAGCGCCAGCCGCTCCGCAGACGCCCAAGCCGGCATCGGCTGCCGCCAGGTCGACACCGACTCAAACGCCTGCACAGCCAGAGCCTACGAGCCCGCCATCCGGCCAAATTGCACCACACCGGTATACCATCCTAAAATGGACATCTCCGAGGATGTGACGGCCCGGGTGATCCGCCGATTCGGGGACGCTTTCAGATCCTGGTGCGATGGCCTTCCGGATCTCCTCGCTTCGCTGGCCGAGCGATGGGGGCTCGAACTCGGCGCGCCATTTCTCGTCGGCAACAGCTCGACGGCGTTCCGTTGCGTCATGGCCGATGGCATGCCGGCGGTACTCAAGCTCAGCCCCGATCTGTCTTTCGCGGCCGAGCAGGTCGCCACGCTGAAACTGTTCGAGCCCGGCGGAAGGGTTCCCGCCATCTGGAACGCGGATGTCAGCGTCGGCGCGGTCCTGCTGGAGCGGATCGATCCGGGTACTCGGGTCAGGGACCTGCCGGAACCGCCCAGCGCGACACAGTGGGCGGCGCTGATGCGTGACCTGCACGCGGCCACGGTGCCACCCGATTATGCCCGCGATCTGCGTGGCCAGTGCGACAGGCTCTTCGGCCGGATCGGCCTGCGGCTGTCTGATCCGGCCATCGGCCGCTGGGTGACCGTCGACGATGTCGAACGTGGCGCCGCCCGCTGCCGCGCGCTGCTGGCGACCGAGCCGAGGCGGGTGCTACTCCACGGGGACCTTCACCTGGCCAACGTGCTCGACGGAGGAGCCGCGCGTGGCCTGGTGGCGATCGATCCGGCGGCCCGCGTCGGCGATCCATGCTTCGACGCGGTCGCCTATCTGCTCGACGGCGCCCGCCGCGAAGGCGTCGAGACCCGGTGCGCCGCCCTAGCCGCCGCGTCCGGACTCGATAAATCCAGGCTGCTCGAGTGGTGCCGCGCCATCGCGCCGGTTGAGGCGATCATCTACCTGCGCCGACCAGGAACGCAGCCGGCCGTCGCCAAAATGCTCGAACTCGCGCGGTAACTCGTATCACGAAGGGGGCGGGACTGGAACGGCACCGCCCTCTGGCCGCGAGGGCGGTGCCGTCCCTCGACGGGGCCTAGCCGCCGAGGAGTGGTGGAGGTCAGGCTCGAGCAGGTTGTGAACCACGAGGTCGATCAGCTTGATCCCAATGAACGGCAGCATCAGGCCGCCGTCGGCAAGTGGCGGGAGGAATACAACTACCGGCGCCCGCACCAGTCGCTGGACATGGCCTGCCCAGCGGAGGAGTTCCGGCCATCGCCCGTCACCGGTGACACGCTGAGCTTGTGGGCTCCTGCTGCCTGCCCGCGAGCCCGGCTGCCGATGGCGGCAGCGCCCCGGCCGGGCCCGATCCCGAGGGCTGGCCCGATGCCATTGAAACCGAGCGGGTCGTCGCGCCGTCGGAGAACATGACCGTCGGCCCGCTCGACTCGGCAACGCTCCGCGTTGACCCATGCCGCGGCACCGGCGTTGACTGGCACCAGTCCGGGAATGCCGGAAGCGGTGCGGCTGTCAAGGCCGCCCGGCAGCTGGAGGCAACCGTCAATGCCCAATGTCCCGCCCGAGGCCATCGACCAGGCAGATGCGCTATTCGGCGACTTCACCCAGGGCCGCTGGGAGCAGGCGCGCGGGAAACTTCACCAGGACATGCGCGGCCGGGTGGATGTCGTCGGCCACATCGCCGACTGGTGGGCACACGAGGCCAGCCCCACGGGCGGGTTCGAGCGCGTGGGCGAGCCGTCTGCGCGCCAGTTCGGCGCCTACACGCTGGTGGAAGTCCCGGTGACATTCAAGGCTGGCCAGGGCCTTGGCCGGGTCGCCCTGGACCAGCAAGGCAAGGTCGCTGGCCTGTCCGTGCAATACCCGCGGCGCCACCGGCTCGATCCAAGGCCGGTCCGCACCCTGGCGCACGGAGTCCCCGGAGTAGCGGACCTGATCACCATTGGCCGGCCCCGCCATGCCCGGCGGCTGCCGCGTCCTGTCAGTGATCCCTAGGCGCTGACCAAGCGCACACCCGAGTCAGGTTCGTGATCGCGCTCGCGCTCGGGCTACGTGAAGGAGAAGCGCCTGGCCTCAAATGGTCGCGGCCACATGAGCCCAGCAATACCCTGGAGATCATGAAGGGCCTGCAACGCCAGACCTGGCAGCAGGCTGGGCTGGACCCGCGCACGTGCGGCGCCTGCTACGCCCTCGTTCCTGCCCGGCGAAACAGAAGCGGTCCGGCAGGTCGCCGAATACCACTACATCTATATTGTGCAGAGCCTGGGCGGGCCGGGAGTGCCCTGGTACTGTCACTCGTCGGCCCGACACGGGATCCAGCCCGCCCAACACTTACGACAGCGGCGCAGCCAAAGTGATCTACCACGACGCCGATGGCAATGAGATCAGCTTCGGCGGCCGCCCGGCCTGACCGGTCACCCGCGCAGACCTGGACCAGACGGGACTGCCCGCCAGGCTGCGGCGGTTCGGGGCCCGGCAACGCTGTTCACACCGAACTCGCATGCAATCCTTGCGGCGGTGTGATGTTCACGGCCGAGGCTGGCGCCGGGAGCAACTTGGTCCATGCCCGTCACGACGGCAGGCACGGCCTCACGCGCCCGTCGAGGGCTTGCCGTCGATGACGGCGCCACTGATGATCATCGAGTCGCGCGGCAGGGACGGCGGAGTGAGCATTGCGGAGGTGGTCTCAGGATGACCGACGGCAACAGGAGCGCCTGGCAGCGCCCGAACTCCAGCTCGCCGACGGTGCTGCTAGCGGCCGCAGTTGCCGCGACCGCGCTGCTGACCGCAGCCTGCGGAGATGGCTCGGTCGCCACGTCATCACCGGCGCCAGGTAGCGGCCACCTTTACTGGACAGATCGGACGTCGATCGGCCGCGCCCGGCCTGACGGCACCGGCGTCAACCAGGAGTTCATCAACGGAGCGGCGGCCCCGGGCATGCTGGCGATCTCCTCCGGCTACCTGTACTGGGCCAACAGCGGCGTGCCAGGCGCCGCCGACGGCAGCGGCACCATCGGCCGGGCACGGCTTGACGGCACCGGCGTCAACCAGCGGTTCATCACCGGCGCGAGCGTGCCGGTCGGCGTGACGGTCACAGGCGGCTACATCTACTGGACGAACAATGCCACCGGCACCATCGGTCGGGCCCGCCTTGACGGCACCGGCGTCAACCAGCGGTTCATCGTCACGGCGCAGCTCCAGGGACCAGATGCAGTGGCCGTCGGCTCCGGGCACATCTACTGGGCCAACGACTACACGATCGGCCGCGCCAACCTCAACGGCACCGGCGCCACCCAGCGGTTCATCAGAGTCCCCTACGGCCCCAAAGGCGTGGCCGGGCTGGCTGTCAACGCCCGTTACATCTACTGGACCAACGAGACCGGCGACACGATCGGCCGTGCCAACCTGAACGGCACCGGTGTCAACCAGGAATTCATCACCGGCGCAAGCAACCCAGACGCGATGGCGATCGATGCCCGGTACATCTACTGGGCCAACTGGGGCCGCGGCACTATCGGCTGTGCCCGGCTCAACGGTGCCGTCGTCAGCCAGGACGTCCTCAGCATGCACGGCAGGCCCCGCGGCGTGGCCGTGAACCCCGGTTAGGCAGCGTCCGCACCGGCTTCATCAGCAAGATTGCTGACCAGCGCGCCGCACCAGAAGCCAGATCCGGATGTTCGCCACACTCTTGAGCCAGCAACCCTCGGGCACCTTCGGTCTCTGCGGCCGGCGTGCCATTCTCCTCATGGCCTAGATTCTCGGTCAGCGCCTGGTTCAGCGCATTCAAAGGCTCCCCCCAGACACAAGGTTGTCGGCGGCAGAACCGGATGTTGGCACTGCCCGAGTTTGGTCTCGATCACCGAGTTTCGAAGGTCACATCGAAGGATCTGGGGATTCGCCGGTCATGGCAGGCGGTGTTGTGCACGAATTTGCAACTCGCGCCCAGCTCTGGCGGTCGGTTAGCATCTGGCCCTGTGGTCAGGGAATCGCGGCGGGAGAAGATCGACAGGTTCGGGCTGGGTGACTGGTGGCCGCGCCCCGAGCAGGCTGCCGCCGGCGCGCTGGATCATCTCCCGGCCGATCAGTGGCCGATGCTGGCGGGGAAGTGGCTTGCGGCGGGATTCGACTCGCCGTTGCTGTGCCAGCTCGCCGAGCTTCAGGTCCCAGGCCGCGACACGGGGCCATCTGCCAGGAGCCGCGCTGGGGGCTGGATGGCACCCCGCGGCGTGGTGGTCTCGGGCAAGGCAGGGGCCGGCATCCCTGCGCGATTCGCAGCCATGCGGCAGGCGCTGGATCTGATGCCCGAGGTTCTGCGGTCGATCGGCTTCGACCCGGCCCCCGCCGATGAGGCGTTCGTGGCCCGCTGCCAGAGCGCGCTGGATGTCGTGCGGCACGACCTGGACATCACCGGATACGGTCAGTACCGGATGCGGGCACACTTCGGGGGATGGCCCGCGACGGTGTATGCGACCTTGCCGGACGGCTCGTACTGGGGCGGCGGCCAGGGCATGTCGCGCGAAGAGGAAGGCTCCGGGCTGCTGTGCAGCGCGGCCGACTCGGTGTCGGCCACCCTCAAGGAGATCCCCGAGATCGAGTGGCCGGTCTGCGCCGTCCACGGCGGTCATCCGGGCTCGATCTGGGACGGCGAAGAACCCGTCGGCCTCATCAAGAAGGTGGCATGGTGGCGGTGCACGAACACGGGCCACTTGCTCGCCCCGGTCGGCCAGCTCACCGCCGACCTTGCCAAGACGCTGTGAGCAATCCACCGGGCAAGCCGGCCTGCCGGCGAAGCATCTAGCGTGCTGCGCAGGGGCACCAGTGGAGCCGAGCGGGGAACTGGCGCACGCGCCGCGCGGCAAAGTAGTGCGTTCGTGGCCCATGTCGCTGCGCACTGCTCCGAGCTTCGTGTCAGAGGAGGATGCTGCTCTGCGGTCAGCAGGTCCCAGAGTCGGCTTGGGAAATGTCCATGCTGAAGCGGCAGCGCGGCGAAACGGGAGACGGCCGCCGCTTCCCTGAGGCCCTCCTGGCTCAAGCGAAGGCCTATCCCGGTGGCTGGGTCTATGAGATCGATGACGCCTACGACCCAGACGGCAGGGTGCCCATGGATGGAATCAAAGGCGCATGGAAGGTTGGCCAAGACGGCCTGCCAACCGGCGAGTACTGGTCCAACCCCCAGTACAAGCCACGCTCAAAGTAACTGATCTTCCCGCCCCCAACCATGTCGCGCAGCTCGGGTGGCGGTCCGCGCCAGTCCTCCGGAGCGAGCCCGGGCGCGTTCCAGCGTCCTTAGCAGGCGCACCGGTATCCCGGCAGGATCGGCCAGCGGCGCCCAATGTCATAGACAACTCGTGTCCGCCAGAGCACAGTTGCCAGGGAACGCTGATGAAGGAGGAGGGCAACATGCCCAGGTTCATGGACTACCACGATGACCTGAAGCTCCCGCCAGAGGCAATCGAACAGATAGCGCAAGGGACACGGGACGGCGCTACTGACGAGTTCGGAGTCCGGCAGGTTGAGCTGTTTCACAATAGCGACGGCAACGTCTACTGCCTGCTGGACGGGCCGGACGAGGAGGCAATCCGCAGGCATCATGCAGCGCTGAACGTCCCGTGCGGCGAGGTCCACCAAGTCGACAGCCTGCTCTGAACATACGTACGTGATCTTTGCAGCCTTGCCAAACTATTCGCGGCAAAGTAGTGCGTTGCGGTGCCGAGTTAGATCCGGGCGTCCCACCTATTGGATTTGCTGTGCCGGTGTGCCTTGATTGCGTGGCCACGCAGGAATGTGACATTGGTTCGGGAGTCATCCGGATGAGGCTGCCCTCGATGTCTTTCATCGGTGACGGCGATCGAGATGTTCTGACCCGGCGGCGGGCCTAGCCGCCCAGGTCGGTTTAGGCTCTTGTGACTGTTCCCGAAGAACAGAGGTTGCTATGGCTCAGAAGCTTCAGACGTTCTATGTCGACGACCTCGATCGCAGCGAGGCTGCGGGCACAGTTCACTTCGGGTGAGACGGTATCGATTACGAGATTGACCCTGAATGCCGTTCATGCCAGGGCGCTGAGAAAGGCGCTGGAGAAGTACATCGAGGCGGGTCGCAGGGTCGGCCGTGCGGCCGGACGTGGGAGCGGCCGTGGCCGGGCGCCCAGGACCGGGCCGAGTTCCTCGACGGAGGTCAGGGCATGGGCCAGGCGGCAGGGCATCAAGGTCAGTGACCGCGGCCGGATCCCGAGCGGGGTGGTCGCCCGGTTCAAGGAAGAGACGGGAGCCTAGCACCCTGATCTGCCGCCCCGGTGATCTTGTCTCCAGCATCCACAGTCCCCGCCACGTTGAAGGGGCTATCTGGGTAGCCGATCTGGGTCATCGTGGCTTGAGGGCGGCAGGAGCCAGATCGATGCGGGTGCCCGCGGGCGGGTCAGTGCGAGCCAGGCGATCAGGGTCAGCCAGCCGGGGCGACCGGCATTGGGCGCGCTGCAGAGCGGATACCCCGGGCGAGCGGTGTTGCGCCTGGTTTCGCGGTCGAGGTAACCAAGCTGTCACCTGGGGAGTCTTGCGCGGTGGGATAACCAGTGCGTTGCTGGTGATCCGGAAGTGCCTGCCGCCTCGGCGGGCAGGAAGCGGGTCGTCATGAGAACCACCGG
>JASHQL010000027.1 GCA_030039155.1 Streptosporangiaceae bacterium
TCCCGCGATGCCGAGGCCGGCCTGCCGGCCGAGCCGGACACGCTGTGGCGGATCTACTCGATGACCAAGCCGGTCACCTCGGTGGCCACGATGATGCTCTACGAGGAAGGCAGCTTCCAGCTCACCGACCCGGTCAGCAAGTTCATCCCGTCGTTCGCCGACGTCAGGGTCTTCAGCGGCGGCTCCGACATCAGCTACACGACCGTGCCGGCCATCGAGCCGGTCCGGATCTGGCATCTGCTCACGCATACCTCGGGGCTGACCTACGGGTTCCTGCGCAGCCATCCGGTGGACGCCATCTACCGGGCCAGCGGCTTTGAGTGGGGCAGCCCGCGCGGCCTTGACCTGGCCGGCTGCGTTGACCTGTACGCCAGCCTGCCGCTGCTGTTCCAGCCGGGCTCCGAGTGGAACTACTCGGTCGCCACCGACGTGCTCGGCCGGCTGGTCGAGGTGGTGTCAGGCCAGTCGCTCGACGAGTTCTTCGCCAGCCGGATCTTCGGCCCGCTCGGCATGCCCGACACGGCGTTCTTTGCCGGCGAGCAAGACGCGGGGCGGGTGGCCGCGCTCTACACCCGCGGCCCGGACAAGGTGCTGACCAGGATGGACCAGATGGGCAAGGCGGCGTTCCGCAAGCCGGTCGTGCTGAGCGGCGGCGGCGGGCTGGTGTCCACGGCCGCCGACTACGACAGGTTCACCCAGATGCTGCTGCACCGGCCGGACAGTCCGGCCGGGGAGCTGGACGGCGCCAGGCTGCTCAGCTCGCGCACGGTTGCCTACATGACACGCAACCACCTGCCAGGCAACGCCGACCTCGAGGCCTACGGCAGGCCGCTGTACGCCGAGTCGGTGTTCGGCGGCACCGGCTTCGGGCTCGGCTTCGCCGTGGTGATCGACCCGGTGCCCGCCAAGACGCTGAGCAGCGTCGGCGAGTTCAACTGGGGCGGCGCGGCGAACACCACGTTCTGGGTGGACCCGGCCGAGCAGCTCACCGCGAGCTTCTTCACCCAGTACATGCCGTCGGGCACGTTCCCGATCAGGCCACAGTTCCGCCAGCTGGTGTACCAGGCGCTGGTGGACTGAGGCGTTTCGCGCGCATTCCTCCCCGGACCGGACGACGAAGTCGAGTCGAACCGCATCGGCGACGTCGTCGGCAGCGCCAGGCTCAGCCGGTCAGCAGCCAGACGGCGCAGTCAGCGTCGAGCTTGTCATCGCGCAGCGGCGCGCTGGCCAGCAGCACCTGCTCGTGCGCCGGCAGTTCTGCGGGCCCGGCGGCCAGATTGACCACGCAGCACAGGCCGCCAGGCCGGCTGAACGCGAGCACGCCCGGCTCGGCGTCCAGCCAGGTCATCTCGTCGCCGGCGCTGGCCGCGGCGCGGTCCCGCCTGATCCGCAGCGCGGACCGGTACAGCGCCAGCATCGAGCCTGCATCCGCGGCCGCGGCGTCGGCGGCGAGCTGCTTCCAGCCAGCCGGCTGCGGCAGCCAGGGCGCCGCGCCGTCCGGCGGGCCGAACCCGAAGCCCGGCTGCTCAGCAGACCAGGGCAGCGGTACCCGGCAGCCGTCACGGCCACGGAGCCGGTGCCCGGTCCGTTCGAAGATCGGATCGGCGATGAGCTGGTCGGGGATGTCCTCGACCTGCCACAGGCCGAGCTCCTCGCCCTGGTAGACGTACGCGCTGCCGGGCAGGGCAAGCGACAGCATGATCGCCGCCCTGGCTCGCCGGGTGCCAAGGCCGATGTCGGCCGGGCCAGCATCGGGCCGCAAGCCGCGGCCGGTGTCGGCCCGCCCGTACCTGGTCAGGTGCCTGACGACGTCATGGTTCGACAGCACCCACGGTGCCCCTGCCGGACCGATGCTGCGCAGCGCGGAGTCGATGACCGCGCGCAGCCGGCCGGCCTCCCATGGTGCTTCCAGGTAGTCGAAATTGAACGCGGTGTGCAGCTGATCGCCGGCCAGGTACGGCCGCAGCCGGGTCAGCGGGCGGAGCCACATCTCGCCGACGAACAGGGCGCCCTGCGGGTAGGAGTCGATCAGCCTGCGCCACGACCGGTAGATGTCCTGCAGCCCAGGCTGGTCCTCCCATGGCCTGGTCGCGCCCCGCGGCAGGCCTGCCACATCCGGCAGCGCCGGGTCCTTGACCAGGGAGTGCGCCACGTCGATACGGAAGCCGTCGACGCCGCGGTCGAGCCAGAACCGCAGGATGTCCTCGAACTCGGCCCTGACCTCAGGGTTCTCCCAGTTCAGGTCCGGCTGCTCGGCGGTGTACAGGTGCAGGTACCACTCGCCCAGGCTGCCGTCTGGCTCGGTGACCCTGGTCCAGGCTGGCCCGCCGAACATCGAGGGCCAGTCGTTCGGCGGCTGCTCGCCGTGCTCGCCGTTGCCCGGCCTGAACCAGAACCTGGCCCGCTCGGCCGAGCCTGGGCCGGCGGCGAGCGCCGCGGTGAACCAGGGGTGGGCGTCCGAGCAGTGGTTCGGCACCAAGTCGATGAGGATACGCAGGCCGTGCTCGTGCACGGCCGCGATGAGCCGCTCGGCCTCCGCTAGCGTGCCGAACAGCGGGTCGATGTCACGGTAGTCGGCCACGTCGTAGCCGCCGTCGGCCATCGGGGAGACGTACCAGGGCGTGATCCACAGCGCGTCAACGCCAAGGTCGCGCAGGTAGGGCAGCCTTGTCTTGATGCCAGCCAGGTCACCGACGCCGTCGCCGTTGCCGTCAGCGAAACTGCGCAGGTAGACCTCGTAGGTCACCGCGGTGCGGTGCCAGGCGGCCGCTGCTGGCCCGGGCGCGGCAGGCACAGCCGCCAAGCTTAGTCAGCCGCCATGCCTGGTGTCGGCCGGCGCCTCCGGGGTTGGCGCGGCCGGCGTGGGCGTGGGCGCGGCCGGCGTGGGCGCGGA
>JASHQL010000231.1 GCA_030039155.1 Streptosporangiaceae bacterium
CCGCACCGGCAGCCGCGCCGCCGTCGGCCCCGGTCAGCGCCGCGGCGCGGCGCGACCGCGGCTCCCAGCCCGGTGCCCCGAAGGCGTCGAACGGTATGGTGCCGACCTCGTCCCAGCGGACGTTCTGACCGGGGAACACCGGCCCGTCCACGCACGACCGCACCATCCTGGTGATCCCGTCGCTGCCGACCACCGGCAGCACGCAGGTCATGCACACGCCGATGCCGCAGGCCATGGCCTCCTCGACGGCCGCCTGCACCGGGATGTCGTAACGGCCGGCCAGCAGCGTGACCTGCCGCAGCATCGGCATCGGCCCGCAGGCGTAGATCACGTCGGTGCGCGCCTCGTGGATCACCTGGCCGAGCATGTCGGTGACCATGCCGCGGGCGCCGAGCGACCCGTCCTCGGTGGTGATGGTCGCCGACCGGCCGGTCCGCCGTGCCGTGATCGCGCCGAACACCCGGTCGCCGGTCGCGGCGCCGAGCAGGAAGTCCACCGTGCAGCCGCGCTCGGTCAGCCGTCCGGCCAGCGAGAACAGCGGCGCGCTGCCGTAGCCGCCGCCGACCAGCAGGCAGCTCACCGCGTCCCTGGGCAGCGGGAACGGGCGGCCAAGCGGGCCGGTGATGTCTACCGGGTCCCTTGCCCGGCGCTCGGCCAGCCAGCCGGTGCCTGGCCCGTGCACGGCGAACACGAACTCGACGGTGCCGCCGTGGTCGGGCCGCACGTCGTGAATGGAGAACGCCCGGCTCAGCAGCATCGAGGTGTCCGGGCCGCCGACCGCGAGCGAGACGAACTGGCCGGGCTTGAACCTGGCCGCGATGGCCGGCGCCACCACCGTCATCGCGTAGTAGGCGTCGACCCGGCGCACCGTCAGCACGGTCCCGCGCACGTGCACAGGGCCGGTCTGCGGGTCAGCCTCGCCGTGGCTCACATGTCCTCGCTCACCGGGCCGCGCAGCCGTGCCGCATGCTCTTGCAGCGACCGCACGCCGACCTCATCCCTGTTGATCGCCTCGATGCCCTGCACGGCGGCGGCCAGCCCCTGCACGGTTGTCACGCACGGGATCCCGCGCCGCACCGCGGCGGTCCTGATCTCATACCCATCGCGGCGGAAGCCGGACTGCCCAGGCCCGCCGAACGGGGTGTTCACGATCAGATCGACCTGACCGGCAAGGATCCGGTCCACGATGGTCGGCTCGCCATCGGGGCCGTGGCCCTCGCTGTGCTTTCGCACGATCGTGGCATGGACGCCGTTGCGCCGCAGCACTTCCCCTGTGCCCCTGGTTGCCCAGATCTCGAAGCCGAGCTCGGCCAGCCGCTTCACCGGGAAGATCATCGAGCGCTTGTCCTTGCCCGCCACCGAGACGAACGCCCTGCCCTTGACCGGCAGCGAGCCGTAGGCGGCCGCCTGCGACTTGGCGTACGCGGTGCCGAACACCTCGTCGATGCCCATCACCTCGCCGGTGGACCGCATCTCCGGGCCGAGCACGGTGTCCACGCCCTGGCCGCTGGCGTCGGCGAACCTGTTGAACGGCAGCACCGCCTCCTTGACCGCGATCGGCGCGTCCAGCGGCAGCGTGCCGCCGTCGCCGTCGGCGGGCAGCAGCCCTTCGGCCCGCAGCTCCGGTACCGTCGCGCCGAGCATGATCCGCGCCGCCGCCTTGGCCAGCGGCACCGCGGTGGCCTTGGACACGAACGGCACGGTCCTGGACGCCCGCGGGTTGGCCTCGAGCACGTACAGCACCCCGGCGGCCAGCGCGTACTGCACGTTCAGCAGGCCGCGCACGCCGACCCCGCGGGCGATGGCCTCGGTGCAGTCCCGGATCAGCGTGATGTACTCCTGGCCGAGCGTGATCGGCGGCAGCGCGCAGGCCGAGTCGCCCGAGTGGATGCCGGCCTCCTCGATGTGCTCCATCACGCCGCCGAGGTACAGCTCGCTGCCGTCGTACAGCGCGTCCACGTCGATCTCGATGGCGTCGTCGAGGAACCTGTCGATCAGCACCGGGTGCTCAGGGCTCGCCTCGGTGGCCCTGCGCACGTAGTCGGCGAGCGTGCTGTTGTCGTAGACGATCTCCATGCCGCGGCCGCCGAGCACGTAAGACGGCCTGACCAGCACCGGGTAGCCGATCTCCCGCGCCACCGCCTCGGCCTGCACCACCGAGGTGGCGGTGCCGTGCCTGGGCGCGAGCAGCCCGGCGGCCTTCAGCACGGCGCCGAACTCGCCGCGGTCCTCGGCCAGGTGGATGGCCTCAGGCGAGGTGCCGACCACCGGCACGCCGGCCGCCGCGAGCGCCCTGGCCAGGCCCAGCGGGGTCTGCCCGCCGAGCTGCACGATCACCCCGGCCACGGTTCCGGTGGCCTGCTCGGCGGTCACCACCTCGAGCACGTCCTCCAGGGTCAGCGGCTCGAAGTAGAGCCTGCCTGAGGTGTCGTAGTCGGTGGAGACCGTCTCCGGGTTGCAGTTCACCATGACGGTCTCGAACCCGGCGCCGGTCAGCGCGAACGAGGCATGCACGCAGGCGTAGTCGAACTCGATGCCCTGCCCGATCCGGTTCGGGCCGCTGCCCAGGATGATCACCTTCGGCCTGCTGCCCTGCGGCACCTCGGTCTGCTCGTCGTAGGTCGAGTACAGGTAAGGCGTGCGGGCGGCGAACTCCGCCGCGCAGGTATCGACGGTGTGGTACACCGGCAGCACGCCGAGCGCCAGCCGGTGCGCCCTGACCTCGGCCTCGGTCTGGCCGGTGAGCTGGCCGAGCTGCGCGTCGGAGAAGCCGAGCGCCTTGGCCCGGCGCAGCGCGGCAGCATCGATTCCGGCAAGCCCCGCGGCGCCTGCCCTAGCGGCGGCACCGAGACGGCTGGCCTCCTCCTCGATCCCGGCGATCTGGTCGATGAACCAAGGGTCGATGCCGCTGGCGGCGGCCAGCTCGCCGACCGTCGCGCCCGCGCGCAGCGCCTGGTGCACGGTGCCCAGCCGCCCGGCGTGCGGGATCTTGCAGCTGGCCAGCAGCTGCGCCTTGTCGCCGGCCGGCCGCCGCCAGCTCAGCGGCGCGGCCGGATCCTCGAGCGAGCGCTGCGCCTTCTGCAGCGCCTCGGCGAAGTTCCGGCCGATGGCCATCGCCTCGCCCACCGACTTCATGTGCGTGGTCAGCACCGGGTCGGCGCCTGGGAACTTCTCGAACGCGAACCGCGGGATCTTGACCACCACGTAGTCGAGGGCAGGCTCGAAGCTGGCCGGCGTCTCCCCGGTGATGTCGTTGCGAATCTCGTCGAGGGTGTACCCGATCGCCAGCCGCGCCGCGATCTTCGCGATCGGGAAGCCGGTCGCCTTCGACGCGAGCGCGCTTGACCTGGACACCCGCGGGTTCATCTCGATCACGACCATCCGGCCGGTCTGCGGCTGCACGGCGAACTGGATGTTGCAGCCGCCGGTGTCGACCCCGACCGCGCGGGCCGTCGCGATCGCCACGTCCCGCATGTGCTGGTACTCGCGGTCGGTCAGCGTCATGGCCGGCGCGACGGTCACCGAGTCGCCGGTGTGCACGCCCATCGGGTCAATGTTCTCGATCGAGCAGACGATCACGACGTTGTCGTGCCGGTCGCGCATCAGCTCGAGCTCGAACTCCTTCCAGCCGAGCACCGACTCCTCGATCAGCACCTCGGTGACCGGGCTTGCGTCAAGGCCCGCGCCGGCGATCCGGCGCAGGTCGGCCTGGGTCCTGGCGATGCCTGAGCCGGTTCCGCCAAGGGTGTAGGACGGCCTGATCACTACCGGGAAGCCGAGTTCCGCGGCCGCGGCCTCGCAGTCCGCGATGGTGTGGCAGATCCGGCTGCGCGGCACCTGGGCGCCGACCCCGGTGACGATCTCCTTGAACCGGTTCCTGTCCTCGCCGGCCCTGATCGCCTCGATGCCGGCCCCGATCAGCTCCACGTCGTACCTGGCCAGCGTCCCGGCGTCGTGCAGCGCGACGGCGGCATTCAGCGCGGTCTGGCCGCCGAGGGTGGGCAGGATCGCGTCTGGCCGCTCCCTGGCGATCACCTTCTCCAGCACGTCAGCGGTGATCGGCTCCACATAGGTGGCGTCGGCGAACTCAGGATCGGTCATGATCGTGGCCGGGTTGGAGTTCACCAGGCTGACCCTGATGCCCTCCTGCCTGAGCACCCGGCAGGCCTGGGTGCCTGAGTAGTCGAACTCGCACGCCTGGCCGATCACGATCGGCCCCGACCCGATCACCAGCACCGACCGCAGGTCGGCCCGCCTAGGCATGCCCGCCGCCGTCCATCAGCGCGCAGAACTCCCCGAACAGGCCGCGCGCGTCGTGCGGGCCCGGCGCGGCCTCCGGGTGGTACTGCACGGCGAACGCGGGCGCGTCCACCAGCCGCAGTCCCTCAACCACCCCGTCGTTCAGGTTCACGTGCGTGATCTCGGCGGGCCCGAAGCTGGTCTGGAACCTGCCGTCGGTGGTCTCCGGCATGGCCACCGCGAACCCGTGGTTATGACTGGTGATCTGCACGCCGCCGGTGCGCAGGTCCTGCACCGGCTGGTTCACCCCGCGGTGCCCGAACCGCAGCTTGTAGGTGTCGAGGCCGAGCGCCCTGCCGAGAATCTGGCTGCCAAGGCAGATGCCGAACACCGGCACGCCCGCCGCCAGCACGCCGCGCATCGCCTGCACCGCGTACTCGGCCGCGGCCGGGTCGCCAGGCCCGTTGGAGAAGAACACCCCGTCCGGCCGGTCGGCCAGGATCTGCCCGGCCGTGCTGGCCGCGGGCAGCACGGTCACCTCGCAGCCGGCCGCCGCCATCGCCCGCGGCGTCGCCGCCTTGATGCCCAGGTCAACCGCGACGACCCGGTACCGCGCCGTTGTGCAGGCTGGCGGCCGTACCAGGTACCGCTCTTGGGTAGAAACGACTCGTGCCAGGTCGGCGCCGCGCATCGGCGGGCTGTCCAGCACCCTGGTCAGCAGCTCTGCCGAGTCTTGCGTGGTCGAGCTGATCCCGGCCCGCATCGCGCCGCGATCGCGCAGGTGCCTGGTCAGCGCCCTGGTCCCGGTGATCGCGATGCCGGCGACTCCTTGTGCGGCCAGCTCGTCCTGCAGGCTGCGCTGCGATCGCCAGCTCGACGCCATCCTGGCCGGCTCGCGCACCACGTAGCCGCTGACCCAGATCCGGCGCGACTCCTGGTCCTCGTCGTTGATCCCGGTGTTGCCGATGTGCGGCGCGGTCATCGCCACGATCTGGCGGCAGTACGAGGGATCGGTGAGCGTCTCCTGGTAGCCGGTCATCCCGGTGTTGAAGACCATCTCGCCGAACGTCTCGCCCGCCGCGCCGAACGAGCTGCCGCGGAACGTGCTGCCGTCCTCGAGCACGAGGATCGCCGGTACTGTCGTCGCCGTCACCGCACGGGCTCCGGGCCGGCCGGCTGCCCGCGCTGGGACTGCCGTTCGCGCGCTGCTAGCTGGCTGTCCGATGCTGCCTGGCCGTCCGAGGCCACCAGCTTGCCGCCGAGCACCACCGGCTCGCCGCGCAGGAAGGTGGCCTGTACCGAGCCGGGCAGCTCCATCCGAGCGAACGGCGTGTTCCGGCTGCGAGACGCGTGCGCGGCCGGGCTGACAACCGATCTGGCTGCCGGGTCGTAGAGCACCAGGTTGGCCGGCGAGCCCGGCTGCAGCGGGCGGCCGTGCAGCGGCGCGCCCTGCCCGGTCAGCCGGCCGATGGCGGCCGGCCTGACCGACATCCGGTCGGCCACCCCGGCCCAGTCGAGCAGCCCGGTGTCCACCATCGCGGCCTGCACCACCCGCAGCGCGGTCTCCAGCCCGGTCATCCCGAACGCGGCGACCTGCCACTCGGTCTCCTTGTCCTCGACCGAGTGCGGCGCGTGGTCGGTCGCCACGCAGTCGATGGTGCCGTCGGCGAGCGCCGCGCGCAGCGCTGCCACATCGGCCTTGGTGCGCAGCGGCGGGTTGACCTTGTACACCGGGTCGTAGGTCTCGGCCAGCTCGTCGGTGAGCAGCAGGTGGTGCGGCGTCACCTCCGCGGTGACCCGCCAGCCCTTCGACTTGGCCCACCTGATGATCTCGACCGAGCCTGCGGTGGAGACGTGGCAGATGTGCAGCGCGGAATCGACGTGCGCCGCGAGCAGGCAGTCCCTGGCGATGATCGCTTCCTCGGCCACCGCGGGCCAGCCAGTCAGGCCGAGCCTGCCTGATACCTCGCCCTCGTTCATCTGCGCGCCGTCGGTGAGCCTCGGCTCCTGCGCGTGCTGGGCGATCACGCCGTCGAACGCCTTGACGTACTCAAGCGCCCGGCGCATCAGCACCGCGTCAGACACGCACCTGCCGTCGTCGGAGTACACCCTGACCCTGGCCCGCGAGTCCGCCATCGCGCCGAGCTCGGCGAGCTGGCTGCCGGCCAGGCCTGCGGTGACCGCGCCGACCGGGCGGACGTCGCAGTAGCCAGCCCGCACGCCAAGCCGCCAGATCTGCTCGACCACGCCGGCGGTGTCGGCGGCCGGCTCGGTGTTGGCCATCGCGTGCACCGCGGTGAACCCGCCGAGCGCGGCCGCTGCGGTGCCGGTCTCCACCGTCTCGGCGTCTTCCCGGCCCGGCTCGCGCAGGTGCGTGTGCAGGTCGACAAGGCCGGGCAGCGCGATCAGCCCGGCAGCGTCGATGACCCGGGCGCCGTCAGCTGCGCCGAGCGCGCCCATGTCGGCGATCTGGCCGTCACGCAACAGCAGGTCGGTCGCCGGGCCGCCAGCCGGGCTGGCGGACTTGATCAGCCATGCCGATTCGCTCATCGGGCCGCCTCCGCCCCGCCGAGCAGCAGGTACAGCACGGCCATCCTGATGCTCACCCCGTTCGCGACCTGTTCCACGATCGTGGACCTGGGCGAGTCCGCCACGTCGGCGGCGATCTCCACGCCCCGGTTCATCGGGCCAGGGTGCATGACGATGGCGTGCTCAGGCAGCAGCGCCAGCCGCCGGTCGTCGAGCCCGTACCTGCGGCTGTACTCGCGCACCGTCGGGAAGTAGGCGGCGTTCATCCGCTCTGCCTGCACCCGGAGCATCATCACCACGTCGGTCTTCGGCAGCGCCGCGTCCAGGTCGTAGCCGGAGTCGCAGGGCCAGCTGCCCACCGCCACCGGCAGCAGCGTGGGCGGCGCTACCAGCGTGACCTCGGCGCCGAGCGTGCGCAGCAGCAGCACGTTGGACCTGGCCACCCGGCTGTGCAGCACGTCACCGACGATGGTGACCCGCAGCCCGTCGAGCCGGCCGAGCCGCCTGCGCATGGTGAACGCGTCGAGCAGCGCCTGCGTCGGGTGCTCATGCTGGCCGTCGCCGGCGTTCACCACGCTGCCGCGCACCCAGCCGGCCAGCCGGTGCGGAGCGCCAGAGGCACTGTGCCTGATGACCACGGCATCGGCGCCCATCGCCTCCAGCGTCAGCGCGGTGTCCTTCAGGCTCTCCCCCTTCGCCACGCTCGAGCCCTTGGCGGAGAAGTTGATCACGTCGGCGGACAGCCGCTTCGCCGCGGCCTCGAACGAGATCCTGGTCCTGGTCGAATCCTCGTAGAAGAGGTTGACCACGGTCCTGCCGCGCAGCGTCGGCAGCTTCCTGATCGGCCGGTCCGCGACCTGCGCGAGCTCGTCGGCGGTATCCAGGATGAGCAGCGCGTCATCGCGGCTCAGGTCCGCGGCCGAGATCAGGTGCCGGTTCATCGGCCAGCCCCGGCCGCGCCGTCGGCACCCGGCTCCGCACTGTCCTGGCCCAGGATCACCGCATCCTGGCCGTCCACCTCCGCCAGCAGCACCCGCACGACCTCGCGCTGCGACGTCGGCAGGTTCTTGCCCACGTAATCGGGCCTGATCGGCAGCTCCCGGTGGCCGCGGTCGACCAGCACGGCCAGCTGCACGGCCCGCGGCCTGCCAAGGTCGCCGAGCGCGTCGAGCGCGGCCCGCACGGTGCGGCCGGAGTAGAGCACGTCATCGACCAGCACCACGATCTTGTCGTCGATGCCCTCGGCCGGGACTTCGGTGTGCCCGAGCGATCTGGCCGGGCGCAGCCGCAGATCGTCGCGGTACATGGTGATGTCGAGCGAGCCAGCGGGCGCGGGGTGACCTTCAGCCTGGGAAAGCCTGGCGGCCAGCCGGTGCGCGAGCGGCACTCCCCTGGTCGGGATGCCGAGCAGCACCACATCGCTGGCGCCGTCGGTGCGCTCGACGATCTCGTGCGCGATCCTGGTCAGCGCACGCCTGATCTCTTCCGAGCCGAGCACGGTCTTGCTGCCTGGCGGAACGGCCGATCGCGAGTTGCCGGCCGGGTCCGGCCTTGCCTGGCCCGAATCCTCGCCAGGCGGATGGAGCGCATGCATCAAAATGACCCCCTTCCCCGCCTCTCTGGACGGGCTTTAAAGGACGTCTGCCTGCACAACAGTATCAGCCGGGCCAGCCCGCTCCCCCTCGTCGCCGCGCCGCGACCCGCCGGCCAGCCCGCCCAACCACCCCGCCGAGTCCGCAGAACCACCTCGCCGAGCCCGCACACCCGGCCCGGCCAGCCCGCTCACCCGCCCCGGCCAGCCGGCACAACCACCCCGGCCAGCCGGCACAACCACCCCGGCCAACCTGGTGATCATGGGGTTCATCCGGTCAGGGGCTGCTGAACCCCATGATCACCAGATTCCGGCGGCAGCCTGGGCGGTGCACCTGCACCGTGATCATGGGCTCCAGGGCCGCTCGAGCGCCCGCAACCCCATGATCACGCGCCGGGAGCGGGCACGCGAGGCCGAGTGGATCATGGATCACGCCGGGTAGTCGCGGGTGATTTGCATCACATACCGGCATAGTTCATCACGACATATCGGAGATTTCGGGTGCGATTCAGTTCCCCCGCAAAGCGCGAGATCCTCGGTGCCGTAGGGCTTACTGGCTTATTCCCGCGCGCCGCACCAGTCGAGGAAGGATGGGAGGAGGCGCGTATGTTCATCCGGTTTTTGGCATTCGGCTTGACCTTGCGCTCCTAGGGGCCTACCGTCACTGTCCGTAACCGTTACTATCGACATCGATGGGCCAGGGGGCCGACAAACATGCCATCTGACTATGC
Organism: Streptosporangiaceae bacterium; assembly: GCA_030039155.1. Taxonomy (GTDB): domain Bacteria; phylum Actinomycetota; class Actinomycetes; order Streptosporangiales; family Streptosporangiaceae; genus JOPF074. Next base: position 9,091 of record JASHQL010000231.1, read on the forward strand.
CAAGACTCTCGGCGCGAGGCTCCGCGCCATACGCACGCAACAGGGGCTCTCGCTGCATGGCGTAGAGGAGAAGTCGCGTGGCCGCTGGAAGGCCGTCGTCGTCGGCTCGTACGAGCGCGGCGACAGGTCCGTGACCGTACAGAAGCTTGCTGAGCTTGCTGAGTTCTATGGCGTGCCGGTGTCCGAGCTGTTGCCGGGGGATGTCCTGCCGACCTTGATGGCGCCAGCGCCCAAGCTGGTCATCGACCTGGAGCGGATGGCGCAGTTGCCCAAGGACAAGGCCGGCCCGCTGTCCAGGTACGTTGCCACGATTCAGAGCCAGCGCGGCGACTACAACGGCCGCGTGCTGTCCATCCGTCAGGAGGACCTGCGCTCGCTTGCCGTCATCTACGACAGGACTCCGGCCGACCTGACCGAAGAGCTGATCAGCTGGGGAATCCTGGACTCCGACGCCCGCGGCGCGATCGACTCGTTCTGACCCAGTCACGCCAGCCAGGCTCGCCCGCTTCGCGGCGCGCAGCCTGGCTGGTTGCTTTCCGCCGCCGTTCGCCAGGCTTGGCTAGTGCAGCCCGATCGCGAGCCCGATGACCAGCCCGGCCACCACAAGCACGACCAGGCCCATGAGCACGACCATGGCACCGGACGTCTGGCCGAGCAAGAACTGCCAGGTCGCGGCCTTGCGGGCGGCGCGAGCCATCTCCTCGTGCGACATGTGGCCGTACTGCAGGTGCGGGTCGCGCTTGGCTGCCTTGCGGAGCTCCGCCCGTTGAACTTCCCGCCCGCGCGCGTGCGGGCCAGGCGGCGGATCGTGCAGCACGATTGGCTGCGAGCGCCCTATCCGCTTCCGTGGTCCGCCCAGCCACACCATTGCTCGCTCCGAGACCCGCAGTTCCCCGAGCCTCGACGATATCCCCGGACCCGGCCGACTGCCAGCGCCCGCCACGGGCCGACGTCGGCAGACCTGCCGGGGCCAGCGGCACCAACCACACCGCAGCTCACCGACAACCCGCCAGCCCGCCGCAACCAGCCGCACCAACCACACCGCAGCCCGCAGGCCAGCGGCAGCAACGGCCCCGCAGCTCCCCGGCACCCGCCAGCCCCTCGCAGCAACCACTCCGCAGCTCGCCGACACCCGCCAGCCCGCCACAGCCAGCGGCAGCAACGGCACTGCAGCTCGCAGGCGGCTAGCCTGCCGGGGCCAGCGGCAGCAACGGCTGGGGCAGGATGCCGAGCGCGCCCTCGGCGAGCGCGACGAACGTCTCCGCATCGCGGAGCAGTTCGTCCGCCTCGCGCAGCGACACCGCCCTGGGCAGGCCAGCCTCGGCGGCGGCCCGCTTGGCCGCGCCCGCGGCAAAGAACGCGGCCCATTCGGCCAACGCCGGCTCGACCTTCGGCAGCAGCGCCCAGACGCTCTGCGGCCGCTGCCGCCTGGTGGACGGCGGCTCGGCCTTGGCAGCGACCACCGCGGCTGCCGCGCGCAGTGCCGCCAGGTGCGCCGCCACGTACCTGGCGCCCGCGGAAACCTCTTCGCCGGCCGCGGCCAGTCCGTGCCTCGCGGACTCCATCAGCGCCAGCGCGGACGGCGCCGGGCGGCTCGGCGTCACCCGGCCCGATGCCGGCCGGATCAAGGAAGCGCGGTCAGCACCGCCCCTGGGCAGGTCGACCCGGTCGGCGCCGGGCCTCGGCAGGTCGACCCGGTCAGCACCGGCACCCGGCAGGTCGACCCGGTCAGCACCGGCACTCGGCAGGTCGACCCGGTCAGCGTCAAGGCGAGCAGGATCGCCGCGACGTGGCTCGGCCGCCTCGGGCGCG
>JASHQL010000232.1 GCA_030039155.1 Streptosporangiaceae bacterium
GTCGGCTGGTAGCAACTCAAAGGCAGTGGAACCCGGTGGCCTGATGGCACGGAAGTGCCGCTCGTCGAAGGTCAGGACCCGGTTCGTGCCATACCTCGCGGCCAGGACCACGATCGAGGCATCAGCCAGACCTATGCGCAGGTCCCGGTACTGCTCGACGATCGCAGCCGCCTGCGCGACATCGTCGCAACTGAACTCGGCGAGCCGGTAGACGCCTTCGGCCACGTCGCTGAGCACCTTGAGTTCCTCATGTACCCCGGCCCTGGACTCCAGCAGATAGTCCAGCTCCGCGAGGACGAACGGCGACAGGACAAGAGCTCCCGCCTCCTTGGTCAGCACATCAATGACGCGCGCCTGCCGCTGGTCATTGCTGGAGTAAGCGACGACGAGGCCGCTCGTGTCGAGGAGTATCAATCTCGGCCGAACCCTTCCGCGAGGATCTCATCGACCTTGTCGGCCAGATCCGGATCAACGAAGTCCACCGTGCCCCAGTACGGCGACAGGCGCGGTCTCGCGAGGTCAGATAGCCACTGCTCGAGGGCGCTGCGGATGATCGTGGCCTCGGAGTCGCCGGTGACCCTAGACGCCTCGGAGAGCCGGTCCTTCAGCTCATCAGGCAGATATACCGATGTCTTTACCATACAAGATAGGGTACCTCATAAGTGCCCTACCTCAAGGAGGCGCCGATGCGTGTCGTCGTCCTGTCCGATACGCATGCGCCGCGGCGCTGGAAGTCCTGCCCGGCTGCCGTCGCCGACCAGCTCAGGGGCGCCGACCACATCCTGCACGCGGGCGACGTCTGCACCAGCGGCGTGCTGGCCGAACTGGCCAGGTACGCGCCAGTGACCGCCGTGGTCGGCAACAACGACGATTCGTCGGTGGCCTTGTGGGGAGCGTCGCCGACTGCCGAGCTTGATCTGGCCGGGCTGCGCGTCGCGATGATCCACGACAGCGGGCAGGCGACCGGCCGGATCGGCCGGCTGCGGCGCCTGTTCCCGGCCGCTGACCTGGTGGTCTTCGGCCACTCGCACATCCCGCTCGACCAAGCCGAACGTGGCTTGCGGATCTTCAATCCAGGCTCGCCGACCGACCGCCGGCGCCAGCCGCACGGCACCGTCGGCGTGCTGCAGATCGACGGCGGCCAGCTCGTCGAGGCGCGGCTGATCGAGGTGACCTGAACCCGGCCTGACCCGCTGGCCGCTGGATGCTGCCACCATTGACCGGGTGGCGGTCATCGTGGCGTTCCACGCGCACCCGGACGACGAGGCGCTGGCCACCGGCGGCACGCTGGCCAGGCTCGCCGCCGAGGGGCACCGGGTGGTCATCGTCGTCGCCACCGACGGCGTCGTGCGGGACGCCCCCGGTGCAGCGCTGCGGGCCAGGCTGGACGAGCTGCGGGCCAGCGCCGCGGTGCTCGGCGCGAGCAGGGTCGAGCACCTTGGCTACGCCGACAGCGGGCACGGGGCTGAGCTGTACCCGGACCCGCCGGGCCGTACCCGGTTCGTCCGCGCCGATCCGCGCGAGGCCACCGCGAGACTCGCCGAGATCATCCGGGCCGAGCAGGCAAGCATCCTGCTCAGCTACGACGTGAACGGTGGCTACCGGCACCGCGATCACCTGCGGGTGCACGAGGTCGGCCGGCTGGCCGCTCAGCAGACCGGCGTCCGGCTGCTCGAGGCGACCCTGCCGCGCGAGCTGACCGTCAGGGCGTATACCGCGCTGGAATGGACCGGGCTGGTCAGCGGCCATAACCGGCAGGCGCTGCAGCACGGGTTCACGCCCAGGGCCGAGATCACCCACCGGCTCGACGTGCGCGGTTACGCCAGGCAGAAGCGGGACGCGCTGGCCGCGCACGGCTCCCAGCTGCGCAAGGGCCGGGTAGCGCCGCTGGTGCGGCTGCTGATCAGGCTGCCGGCGCCGGTGTTCGGCCTGGCGCTCGGCCGTGAGTACTTCATCGAGCCGGGCGCCGCCAGGACCGGCAAGCCGAGCCGGCAGATCATCCCGCCGGCCGGGCAGGGCTAGCCGACGGCGATGTCGGAGGCAGCCGCCAGCCAGAGCACGCCGAGCGGCGGGATGCTGATCTCGGCCGAGGCCTGGCGGCCGTGGTAGGACGAGTCGCCGGCGACCACGACGCCCATGTTGCCCACGCCGCTGCCGCCGTAGGCCTCGGCATCGGTGTTGATCAGCTCGGTCCACCGGCCGGCCACCGGCAGCCCGATCCGGTACCCGTGGTGCGGCACCGCGGAGAAGTTCGCGACGCAGGCCAGCATGCCGCCGGCCGCGTCGAACCTGAGGAACGACAGCACGTTGCCGGCCCGGTCGCCAGCGTCGATCCAGCTGAAGCCGTCCGGCACGCTGTCCTGCTGCCAGAGCGCCGGCCTGGCCAGGTAGGCGGCGTTCAGGTCATGCACCAGCCGCTGCACGCCGGCGTGCGATGGGTAGTCGAGCAGATGCCACTGCAGCCCGGTCTGCTGCGACCACTCGTCGCCCTGGCCGAACTCGCCGCCCATGAACAGCAGCTGCTTGCCTGGGTGCGCCCACATGTAGCCGAGCAGGGCGCGCAGCCCGGCGAACTGCCGCCACTCGTCGCCCGCCATCTTGCGCAGCAGCGAGCCCTTGCCGTGCACCACCTCGTCGTGCGACAGCGGCAGCACGTAGTGCTCGCTGTAGGCGTAGATCATCGAGAACGTCAGCTCGTCCTGGTGGTAGCTGCGGTGCACCGGGTCGCGTGCCAGGTAGGCGAGCGTGTCGTGCATCCAGCCCATGTTCCACTTCAGCCCGAAGCCGAGGCCGCCAAGGTGCACCGGCCTGGTCACGCCAGGCCAGGCGGTGGACTCCTCGGCGATCATGGCGATGCCTGGCACCCGCTTGTAGCAGGTGGCGTTCACCTCGCGCAGGAACGAGACGGCATCCAGGTTCTCCCTGCCGCCGAGCACGTTCGGCGACCACTGGCCGGCCTCTCGCGAGTAGTCCAGGTAGAGCATGGATGCCACCGCGTCCACCCGCAGCCCGTCCGCGTGGAACTCCTCCAGCCAGTACAGCGCGTTCGCGACCAGGAAGTTGCGCACCTCTGGGCGGCCGTAGTCGAAGATCAGCGTGCCCCAGTCCGGGTGCTCGCCGCGGGTCGGGTCGCCGTGCTCGTACAGCGCGGTCCCGTCGAACCTGGCAAGCGCCCAGTCGTCGCGCGGGAAGTGCGCCGGCACCCAGTCGAGGAACACCCCGACGCCGGCCTGGTGCAGTCGGTCCACCAGGTACCTGAACTCATCCGGAGAGCCGAACCTGGCGGACGGCGCGTAGTACGAGGTGACCTGGTAGCCCCAGGACCCGCCGAACGGGTGCTCGGCGACCGGCAGGAACTCCACGTGCGTGAAGCCAAGCTCGGTGACGTAGCTGGCGAGCTGGTCGGCAAGCTCGACGTAGGACAGGCCGGGCCGCCAGGAGCCGATGTGCACCTCGTAGATGCTCATCGGGCTGGCGAGCAGGTCGCGCCCGGCCCGCTCGGCGAGCCACTCGTGGTCCTTCCACTCGTAATCGGACTCGGTCACCACCGACGCGGTGGCCGGCGGCCGCTCGGTCGCGGCGGCCAGCGGGTCAGCCTTGCGGTGCCAGCGCCCGTCAGGGCCGCAGATGTCGAACTTGTACTTCGTGCCGGCGCCGGCGCCCGGCACCAGCAGCTCCCAGATCCCGGATCCGCCAAGCGAGCGCATCGGGTGCGTCCTGGAATCCCAGTGGTTGAAGTCGCCGGCCACCCGCACCCCGCGCGCGTTCGGCGCCCACACCGCGAACGCCGTGCCGGCCGCGCCGACGTGCGCGCCGAGCACCCGCCACAGCTCCTCGTGCCGCCCCTCGGCGATCAAGTGCAGGTCCATCTCGCCGAGCGTGGGCAGGTGACGATAAGGATCGTCGGCGGTTGCCTCGTCATCTTGGTAACGAGAAGCGATCCGGTACTCCGGCACATCGGCGCCGGTCAGCGTCGCGGAGAACACCCCCTGGTGCAGGTGCGTCATCGGCACCCGGCTGCCGTCAGGCAGCTCGACGGCCACCTGCGAGGCGAGCGGCCGCAGCGCCCTGATCGTGACGCCGCCTGCCGTCGGGTGCGCGCCAAGCACCGAGTGCGGATCGTGGTGCAGGCCGGCCAGCAGCCTGTCGATCTCCTCGTGGCTGACCGGATCAGCGAATTCTGTGTTCGCGGCAGTCATGATCAGGCCGCCGCGATCGCGTCGAGCGGGATCGGCAGCCAGGACGGCCGGTGCCGGTATTCGTACATCACCTCGTAGACCGCCTTCTCCAGCATCAGTGCGGCGAGCAGCACAGCATGGACCGCCGGGTCGGCGCCGTCGGCCTCCGCGTAGCCAGCGCAGAACGCCCGCTGGCAGCGCCCAGTCCAGTCCGCGGCAAGCTCGCGCAGCGGGCCTGCCTCCGGCTGGTCGACGAGCTGGTACTTGGCCGCGTAATCGAACGAGCGGAGCATGCCGGCCACGTCGCGCATCGCCGGGCCGAGCGCGCGGCGCTGGTCAAGCGGTGCGGCAGGCTCGCCCTCGAAGTCAAGCGCCACCCAGCGGTCCAGCGCCCGCAGCACCTGGCCGAGATGGTAGTCGCCGTGCGTGCGCTGGATCTGCACCGGCTCGGCCAGCGCCGCTAGTGCCGCGTACGCCAGTCGAATGCGCTCGGCATGCTGCCCGAGCGCTGGCACGTGCTCGACAGCCTGGTCAAGCTGGCTGGTCAGCCGGGCCGCGAGCAGGCCAAGCTCGGCCGCGGTCAGCTCCCGGCTGCCGAACGCTGTCTTTAGGTCCTGGTGCAACTGGGCTGTCGCCTGGCCGAGCAGCCGCGCCTCCGCGGCGAAGTCCGTCTGCTGCCCTGCATAGAGCTGGCGCAGCTGCCCGGTCGCTAGCTGCCAGCCGTCGGTCGCGCCGGCCAGGAACTGTGACAGCACGGCGAGCAGCACCGGCTGGCCGTCGAGTTGCGCCTCGATCTGGCCGAGCGGCGCGGCGACCTGGCGCGAGCCGAGCGCGGCCAGCGCCGCCGTCACTTCGAGGTCCGGGTTGGTGCCGGAGAACAGCCGCCTGAACACCTTGAGGATCGCCGCCTCGCTGTAGACCACGCTGGTGTTGCTCTGCTCGGCGGTGACCACCCGGCTGTCCCTCCAGTCCGCCAGATGTGCGCCGGGCTGGGTGCCGAACCGCAGGTATCCGGCGGTGCGCTGGCTGGCGATCCCCGCCAGCAAGACGGCGTGCAGCCGCCTGTCGTGCAGCGCGTCGTAGGCGATGAGCCCGTCGGGCAGCTTGCCGATGACGGCACGTTCCGGCACGTCGGGCACGTCGCTGGCAAGCCCGACCGGTACCTGGTAACGGGCCAGCCCGGTGGCGTCAGGCACGTCGACGACGAGATGCCGCAGCTCAGGATCACCCGCCTCGAGCAGCACGTCGGCGGCGATGACCGGCTCGCCAGCCGGCGGATGGCCAGCCGGATACCAGCGCTGAGTCGGCAGCCAGCCGGTCAGCAGGGCCGTCAGGCCGGTGATGTCGCTGGACACGTCGCGGGCCGCTCCTTCCGCCGTCGCTATCTCCTGCCCTGGCTGGGAGCAGTCGAACCATTCAGTCTGGTTTGTACGGCCAGGAATGGCCCAGCGAAGCGACGTTTGGAGATCTAGTGGTAATCCGTTACTACTAAATCTCCAAACGTCTGAGTCGAGCTAGCTCCGGCTGACCACAAATGCCGCAAATCGCTGCTGGCCGGCCTCGTATCGGCCACCTGCGGCTGTGGCAGTCTGTACGCATGCCAGCTGGCCCGGTCGAGATCTGGGACGACGGACCAGCGATCCGTGCGCTGGTGGAACTGCCTGGCTGCCCGGCCGCCCGGGTGCTCGCCGCGTTCACCGATCCCGCGGTCGTGGCGCAGTGGTGGGGCAGCGGCGAGCTGACCGCCGACCTGGTGCCAGGCGGCCGTTACCAGGTGTACTTCGCCGGCCCCGATGCGACCCTGGCAGGCCGGGTGGTCAACTACGACCCGCCAGGCTGGCTGGTCTTCAGCTGGGCCTGGGCGCATGACGCCGACCCGCCGCCGTGCGCGGTCAGCGTCGTGGCCGACGGGCAGGCGCTGCGGATCGAGCACGGGCCGCACGCCGATGACAGGGCCGGCCGTACCGCACGTGCCGAGCACCGGGCGGGCTGGGAGTTCTTCCTGCCCAAGCTGGCGGCGGCACTCGCCGGATGACCCGCGATCAGCGCGGCGCCGACTCGTTCCCTTCATCTTTTGGCGGTTCGATCACAAACCAGTAGAAGCCGTGCCCTGGCAGCGTGAGCAGGTAGCTCAGCTCTCCGATCGGCGGGAACGCGACCCCGCCCATGCACTCGACCGGCGTGCTGCCGGCGAACCGGCTCAGGTCAAGCTCGACCGGCTGCGGGTACCTGGACAGGTTGTTCACGCACAGCATCCGGTCGGCGCCCGCTGCATGACCAGGGGGGACGACCCCCCTATCCCCCCCGCTGATCTGCTCCGGGTCATGGAACTCGCGCACGAACGCCAGCACGCTGGGGTTGGAGGAGTTCAGCTCGTCGTAGCTGCCGAGCGCGAAGACCGGGTGCCGCTTGCGGATCTCGATCATGCGGCGGGTCCAGTTCAGCAGCGAGCCCGAGTTGCGCTCCTGCGCCTCCACGCTCAGCGCCTGGTAGCCGTAGATCGGGTCCATGATCACCGGCAAGTACAGCCTGGCCGGGTCGCAGCCGGAGAAGCCGGCGTTGCGGTCGGGCGTCCACTGCATCGGGGTGCGGACGCCGTCCCGGTCGCCGAGCCAGATGTTGTCGCCCATGCCGATCTCGTCGCCGTAGTACACCACCGGCGAGCCCGGCAGCGACAACAGCAGCGCGGTGAACAGCTCGAGCTGGTTCCTGTCGTTGTCGAGCAGCGGGGCCAGCCTGCGCCTGATGCCGATGTTGGCCTTCATCCGCGGGTCCCTGGCGTACTCGGCGTACATGTAGTCGCGCTCGTCGTCGGTGACCATCTCGAGCGTCAGCTCGTCGTGATTGCGCAGGAAGATACCCCACTGGCAGCCCGAGGGGATCGGCGGCGTCTGCGCCATGATCTCCGAGATCGGGTACCGCTGCTCCCGCCTGACTGCCATGAAGATGCGCGGCATCAGCGGGAAGTGGAACGCCATGTGGCACTCGTCGCCGCCGACGCCCGGGTCGCCGAAGTACTGGACCACATCGGCCGGCCACTGGTTCGCCTCTGCCAGCAGCACCCGGTCCGGGTACAGCCGGTCGATCTCCGCCCTGACCCGCTTCAGGTACTCGTGCGTCTCCTTCAGGTTCTCGCAGTTGGTGCCTTCGCGCTCGTACAGGTACGGCACCGCGTCCAGCCGGAAGCCGTCGATGCCGAGGTCCAGCCAGAACCGCAGCACCTCCAGCATGGCGTCCTGGACCTTGGGGTTCTCGTAGTTCAGGTCAGGCTGGTGGTTGAAGAACCTGTGCCAGTAGTACTGGCCGCGCACCTGGTCGAAGGTCCAGTTCGACTGCTCGGTGTCCACGAAGATGACCCGCGCTTCCGGATACCGGTCGTCGGTGTCCGACCAGACGTAGAAGTCGCCGTACGGGCCGTCCGGGTCGGTGCGGGAGGCCTGGAACCACGGGTGCGCGTCGCTGGTGTGGTTCATGACCAGGTCGGCGATCACCCTGATACCGCGCTCGTGCGCCTCCTCGACCAGTTCGACGAAGTCACCGATGGTGCCGAACTCGTCAAGGATCTTGGTGAAGTCCGCGATGTCGTAGCCGCCGTCGCGCAGCGGTGACTCGTAGATGGGCAGCAGCCACAGGCAGTCGATGCCGAGCCATTGCAGGTAGTCGAGCCTGGAGATGAGGCCGGGGATGTCGCCGGTGCCGTCCCCGTTGGAGTCGTGGAAGCCGCGGATCAGCACCTCGTAGAAGACGGCCCGCTGGTACCACCGAGGGTCCCGCGGTTTCTCGAACGAGAACGAGTCTGGCACCGGCTCGCTGGCCGCGGCCGACGCCCTGAACGCCTGCTCCATGTCCTGCGGTCCGCCGGCCAGGCTCGCGCCATGGCCCAGATGCTGCCCGGCTGCCTGCGCGGCCCCGCGGGCGGTTCCTGGGGGCCGTCCCGCCAGCCCGCTCTGCCTCGGTTGCTGCACTCCGCTCTCCGTTGCTGCCCCGCCCGGCTCGGTCAGCCCGTGACGGTAAAGATGTGCGCGGGCGCCACGGCGGGGTCAAGCCGCACGAAGTTCGCCTGGTGCCAGCGGTAGGACCGGCCGCTGAGCTCATCGGCGACTGTGAAGCCCGCATCGGTGTCGACGCCCAGGGCCGCGCCGTCGATCCAGACCGTGGCCTCCTGCGCCCGGTACGGATCAAGGTTGACGACCACCAGTACGGTATCCCGCTGCGCCGCCCTGGCTGTGCCAGACACTCGCTGCCGGGGCCGGGCGCCGGCCCTGCCGCCGAGCTGATCTTGACCGCCCGGTGTGACCGTGGTCTTCGAGAAGCACACTATCTCCGGCCGGTCGGGGAAGTGAAAGCGCAGGTTGCGCAGCTCGTGCAGGGCCGGGTGGGCCCGCCTGATCGCGTTCAGCCTGGCGATGAACGGCGCGATCGTCTGGCCGAGCTCGGCCGCCATGGCCCAGTCCCTCGGCTTGTACGCGTACTTCTCCGAGTCCAGGTACTCCTCGCTGGCCGGCAGGAACGGCACGTTCTCGCACAGCTCGTAGCCGGAGTACACGCCGTAGGTCGGCGCCAGCATGGCGGCGAGCGCGACCCTGACCCTGAACGCGGCAGGCGGCGCGTGCCTGAGGTACTCGGACAGGATGTCCGGCGTGTTCACGAAGAAGTTCGGCCGCATGTAGGCGCTGGCAGGCCCGGCCAGCTCCTGCAGGTACTCGGTGATCTCGGCCCGGCTGTTCCGCCAGGTGAAGTAGGTATACGACTGGTGGAAGCCGATGGTGGCCAGGGCCCGCATCATGGCCGGCCTGGTGAACGCCTCGGCCAGGAAGATCACGTCCGGATCGGACTTCGCGATCTCGGCGAGTAGCCGCTGCCAGAACGGCAGCGGCTTGGTGTGCGGGTTGTCCACCCGGAAGATCCTGATGCCGTGCCCGACCCAGTGCCTGACCAGGGCGAGCACCTCGGCGTAGATGCCCTCTGGGTCGTTGTCGAAGTTCAGCGGGAAGATGTCCTGGTACTTCTTCGGCGGGTTCTCCGCGTAGGCGATCGTGCCGTCTGCCCTGGTGCTGAACCACTCAGGATGCTCGGTCACCCACGGGTGGTCGGGCGACGCCTGCAGCGCCAGGTCCATGGCGATCTCGAGGCCGAGTTCTCCGGCCCTGGCCACGAACTTGTCGAAGTCCGCGATGCTGCCAAGATCAGGATGGATCGCATCGTGGCCGCCATCGGCCGAGCCGATCGCCCACGGCGAGCCAGGGTCACCAGGGCCGGCCCTGAGCGTGTTGTTCCTGCCCTTGCGCGCGGTGCTGCCGATCGGGTGCACCGGCGGCACGTACACCACGTCGAAGCCCATCGCCGCGATGGCATCGAGCCTGCCCGCCGCCGTCCGCAGGGTACCGGACCTGCTGGTTTCCTGACGGCCAGGCTCGGCCAGGCTGGCGCCCTCTGACCTGGGGAAGAACTCGTACCAGGCGCCGTACAGCGCGCGCTGCCTGTGCACGATCAGCGGGTAGCTTGCCGACTCGGTGACCAGTTCCCTGAGCGGGAACGCGGCGAGCGCCTCGGCGACGTCCGGCTCGCCGACGACGGCGAGCCGGTCAAGCGGAGCGATCCTGGCGTCGGTCAGCCGTGCCGCCGCGGCTGTCAGCACGGACTTGGCCAGCACTGCCCTGGGTGGACGACCAGCCTTGACCACCCCGGTCATCCTGGCCGGGTCGGCCGGCTGCGCCTGCTTCAGACTGATCCGCTTGGCCGCGCGCCGCAGCAGCTTCGCGCCGGTCAGCAGCATCAGCTCGACGTCCTGGCCGATCGGCACCTTGATGCCGGCGTCGTGCAGCCAGCCTGCCAGCGGATCGCCCCATGCCTCGACATGGAAATGCCAGAGGCCCTCGCAATCGGGCCTGACCTCGGCCCGGTACTGGTCGGTGCCCTCGGCGCCCTCGCGCATCGGCACCAGCGGGTGCGCCGTGCCGTCTGGGCCGTGCAGCACCACGCCGGCCCCGAGCATCTCGTGGCCTTCCCTGAACACCGTGGCGCTGACCGGAACTGCCTCGCCTGAAACAGCCTTGGCCGGATACTGGCCGCATTGCACGACGGGCTGGACGTCGAGGATGGGGATCCTGCCGATCACCACTGAAACCTACCCAGCCGTGACTTCCTCACCCGCAGCGGCGGCGGCGCCGCAGCGGCCTGGCGCCCCGTGGCGGCAGCACGTCGCTGAACCGGTTAAGGTCGCGCGGGTGAGAGCTATCCGCCGGTTCACCATCCGGCCAGTGCTGCCCGAGCCGCTCAGCCTGCTTCGCCCGCTGATGCTCAACCTGCGCTGGTCCTGGCATGCCGAGACCAGGGACATCTTCTCCACCATTGACCAGGCAGGATGGGAGCGGGCACAGCAAGATCCGGTGGCGCTGCTCGCCCAGGTGCCGCAGGACAAGCTGGCCGGCCTGGCCGCCGACAGGAGGTTCCTGCGCAGGCTCGGCGATGCTGCTGATGATCTTCGTGACTACCTGACCGGCCCGCGCTGGTACCAGGCGGCCGATCGGTCCGCCGAGTCTGCCGGGTCCGCCGGGTCTGCCGGGTCTGCACTGCCGGCGGCGATCGCCTACTTCTCGCCCGAGTACGGCATCACCGCGGCGCTGCCGCAGTACTCGGGCGGCCTCGGCATCCTGGCGGGCGATCACCTCAAGGCGGCCAGCGACCTTGGCGTGCCGCTGATCGGCGTGGGCCTGCTGTACCGGGACGGCTACTTCACCCAGTCGCTGTCCCCTGAGGGCTGGCAAACGGAGCGGTACCCGGCAAGCGACCCGAACGGCCTGCCGCTCACACTGCTGCGCGATGGCGACACCCCGGTGCGGGTCAGCGTGGGCCTGGCTGCCGGTGCGGAGCTGACCGCCCAGATCTGGATCGCCCAGGTGGGCAGGGTGCCGCTGCTGCTGCTCGACTCCTACGTCGAGGAGAACGAGCCGGCCCTGCGCGAGGTGACCGACCGGCTGTACGGCGGCGGTAGCGAGCACAGGCTGCGCCAGGAACTGCTGCTCGGCGTCGGCGGGGTCCGGGCGGTCCGCGCCTACTGCCGGGTGTCTGGGCAACAGCCGCCCGAGGTCTTCCACACCAATGAGGGGCACGCCGGCTTCCTCGGGCTCGAGCGGATCCGCGAGTACATGGGCCAGGGCCTCAGCCTGGACGAGGCACTTGAGCTGTGCCGGGCCGGCACGGTCTTCACCACCCACACGCCGGTCCCGGCCGGCATCGACAGGTTCCCCGCCGACCTGGTGGCAAGCCACCTCGCCGGGATCGGCGAGCTGCCGGCCGAGCGGGTGCTCGCGCTCGGCGCAGAGAGCTTCCCCGGCGGCGACCCCGGCGTGTTCAACATGGCGGTGATGGGCATGCGGCTGGCGCAGCGGGTCAACGGCGTGAGCATGCTGCACGGCGAGGTGAGCAGGCAGATGTTCACCGGCCTTTGGCCAGGGTTCGACACCGCCGAGGTGCCGATCGGCTCGGTCACCAACGGCGTGCACGGTCCGTCCTGGGTGGCCCCGGAGATCCTCAGCCTGGCCGGCCAGCTGCACGACGAGGCGCAGGCCTGGCAGCAGATAGCCGCCGACCCGGCGAGGATCTGGAAGCTGCGCAAGCTGCTGCGGGCCAGGCTGATCGCCCGCGCCAGGGACCGGCTCAGGGCGTCCTGGCGGCAGCGCGGCGCCTCTGATGCCGAGCTGATCTGGATCGACGGCGTGCTCAACGAGGACGTGCTGACGATCGGCTTCGCCAGGCGGGTGCCCGCCTACAAGCGGCTGACCATGATGCTGCAGGATCCGGCCAGGCTGACCGCGCTGCTGCTGGACCCGGCACGGCCGGTGCAGATCGTGATCGCCGGCAAGGCGCACCCGGCCGACGACGGCGGCAAGCTGCTCATCCAGCAGATGGTGAAGTTCACCGATGATCCGCAGGTGCGGCACCGGATCGTGTTCTTGCCCGACTACGACATGGCACTCGGCCGGACCATGGTGCAGGGCTGCGACGTCTGGCTGAATAACCCGCTCAGGCCGCTGGAAGCCTGCGGCACTTCGGGCATGAAGGCCGCGCTGAATGGCGGGCTCAACCTGTCGGTGCTTGACGGCTGGTGGGATGAGTGGTTCGACGGCAGGAACGGCTGGGCCGTCCCGTCGGCTGACGGCGTCGCCGATCCGGCAAGAAGGGACGAGCTCGAAGCCGCTGCGCTCTATGACCTGCTCGGCACCGCGGTCGCGCCGGCCTTCTACGACACCGGCGCCGATGGCGTTCCGGCCAGATGGCTGGAAATGGTGTCGCATACGCTGCGCACGCTCGGCCCGCGGGCGCAGGCGACCAGGATGGTGCGTGAATACGTGACCGAGCTCTACGGCCCCGCAGCGCAGTCATCGCGCGCGCTGGCCAGCGGCACCGACTTCACCGGCGCGCGCGAGCTGGCCGGCTGGAAGCAGCGGGTCAGGGACGCCTGGCCGAGCGTCCGGGTCGAGCACGTCGAGGCCGATGACGGGGAACTCAGCCCTGGCGGCCGGCTGCCGGTGCGGGCCAGCGTCGCACTCGGCCCGCTGACCCCGGCCGAGGTCACGGTCCAGGTCGTCTACGGCAAAGCGGGCGACAGTGACGAGATCATCGAGCCGCACTTCGCCGGCCTGTCTGCCGACGAGGAGGCCGGGCCGGACGGCGCGATCAGGTATACCGGCGCGCTCGAACTTGGCTCGCCCGGCCCGTTCGGCTACACCGTCAGGGTGCTGCCACGGCATCCGCTGCTGTCCAGCCCGGCCGAGCTCGGCCTGGTCTCCGCGCCGACGACGCCAAGCTCGGCCGGGCTGGCGACCGGCGACCTGCGCTGAGCTCGACCCAGCACGTTCCGGCCGGCAGGGGGCTGCAGGGGCTATTGTGGCCGAAATTGGCGCAGGAGGCGGTAAACCGCTGAGCCGAGAGCGGCGTCCTGGTATTCGACGCACGTCCGCAGTTCGGTCGGCAAGCCAGCGCAGTTCGGCCGGTAGACCCGGTGCAGTTCGGCGGAAACGGCGCCAAAACAATGGCAGATCTCACATGGATGCGACATCGATGTGACATCCTGTGATAGAACAGTGCCGGTCAGTAACGCTCCTAGATCGTCACGTTCTGTTACTGGGCCATTACCCCCGAGTGCGAGAGGACCCGTGGTGAGAACGCAGATCAAGCCTGAGAACCGCCTGCTCACGCCGGCCGAGGTGGCCGCAATGCTGCGCGTGGACCCCAAGACGGTCACCCGCTGGGCGCGAGGCGGCAAGTTGTCGTCGATCCGTACCCCCGGCGGTCACCGGCGGTACAGCGAGAGCGAAGTGCGAGGCTTCCTGAACGGATGGCAGGGCGTCTCCCTGCCGCGCGCGTCCGGGGAGTGACTGGCGGGTCCGGGGGGTGGTACCCCCGCGGCCACATCGTCGGACAGCGGGCAGGCATCCCCGCGCCTGCCCCGCGGCAGGCTCCCCGGCTGAACCCGGCGAGCCGAGACCGCGATCCCGGCCGTGTGCCTGCCCCAATGGCGACCCTGGGGCAGGTGCTGGCTCGCCAGACGGCTGCCGGCTAGGCCGGCCCGTCAATGGCATGACGTCGTTTGGGGGGAGGTGGGCGGCGTTTCCCTGGTGAGACCCTTACCAGGCGCCGTCATCACGCAGGCCGATCCGGCTGCAGACCAGGCAATGGCGATGCTGATGTCGCTGTCAACATCAGCACCGGGTGACGCGCGCCCAGCTGACGCCGGGCAGGTCAACCAACCCAGCCACCCGCTCGGTGACCTCGAGCGGCGCGAGCAGGCGCAAGTACCCAGGCCGGCCAGGAATCGGCTGGCCTGGGCGAGCCTGGCCACGCCATGGCCGCTGACCTTGGTGTTAGCCGCGCAAGCTGCGCTCTCATTGCGGCTGGTGTGGAGCAACGCCGCCTTTCCCGACGAGGCCCTGTACCTGTGGGTGGGCAGGCTGGAGATAGCGCACGTCTTACAGGGCGGGCACGTCCCTGACTTCGCCACCTCGTTATCAGGCGCACCTGTGCTCTACCCGCCGCTGGCCGCGATCGCGGCCAGCGCGGGCGGGCTCGCGGCGGCACGGCTGCTGTCGCTGTGCCTGATGCTCTGCGCCACCGTCTTGCTCCATGGCCTCAGCAAGCGCCTCTACGACCGGCGCGCCGCGTTCTTCGCGGCCGCGCTGTTCGCGGGCCTCGCCGGGACGCAGTTTCTCGGCGCGTTCGCGACCTACGATGCGATGGCGCTGTGCCTGGTCGCCTGCGCCAGCTGGCTGGCGGTCGTGGCGGCGAGCCGGCCGGCTGGCCGGCGGGCGGCCCTGCTGATCGCCGCCGGAGCCGTACTCGCGCTGTCCAACGCCACCAAGTACGCAGCCGGCATCTTCGATCCGGTGGTGGTGTGCCTGGCGGCGGCGGCCGCGTGGCGGGCCCGCGGCCCCGCCGCGGCGGCCAGCGCCTGCGCGATCACGCTCGCGATCACCGCCGGGCTGCTGGCCTGCGGGCTTGCGGCTGGTGGGGCAGCGTACTGGCATGGCCTTGACACCACCACGCTCGCCAGGCCGCCCGGCAGCGACAGCGTGTCCTTCCTGCTCTACGCAAGCGGCAAGTGGATCGGCGTCGTCGCGCTGCTGGCCGGCCTCGGCGCGCTCGCCGCGGCCACGGGCAGCCAGGGCCGGCCGTTCGCGGTGCTGACCTGCGTGCTGGCGGTGGCCGTGGTGCTGGTGCCGATCGAGCAGGCCAGGATCCACACCTACACGTCGATGTTCAAGCACGAGGACTACGGCGCATGGTTCGGCTGCGCGGCAGCCGGCTATGCGGTGGCGGCGCTGGCCCGGCTGGTTCCGCGCGCGAAGGCCTGGCCCGCCTTCCAGGCCGGGCTGGCCGCCGCGGTCGGTGCGGTGCTGCCTGCCGTGCCGATCGCGACCGAGCACTACGGCTGGCCCGACTTCAGCACCGCGATGGCAAGGATGCGGACGATCGTCGCCAGGCATCCGGGCCCGATCCTGGCCGACGACGGCCCGTCCCTGCTGAACTACTACCTCGGCAACGAGGTGAGCCGGGATCAGATCACCGGCAACTGGTACTACGCATACTCCAGCCACGGCAAGCGGCTGACCGGCGACGCCGCCTACGAGGCCGCGATCGCCAACGGCCGCTTCGCGGTGATCATGCTGGACTTCTGGGACTCGCCGCGAACCGACGGCACCGTTGCCCGCGCGATCACGCTGAGCGGCAACTACCGGCTGGTCGCCCTGCTGCCTTACACCGCGACTGGCGTGCGGGCGAAGTTCCACATCTGGGTGCGGAAGGCCGGGCCATGACCGCCGCGCTCACCGCGCGCGGCCGCCACCACCGGCAGCGCGGCCTGGTGCTGCCGGAGCCGCCGGACGACGCGGAGAAGTTCAGCTACGCCTGGCGCTCGCTGCCGCTGCTCTGCGGCGCACTCGCGGCCAGTTCGATCTGCGTCATCGTGGCGCAGGTCTGGATGGAATACAGCCACCCGCTGATGGCGGTCTTCGCCTGGTTCACCGCCGTCTACGTGTGCTACCAGGCGGTCAGCCTCCCGGTGAACTTCGGCGGCCGGAACTTCGACCTGTCGGCGCACGTGCTGCGGGTGCGCAGCTGGCGGCCGGCCAGGTGGCCGGATGTCGACATCTACCTGCCGATCTGCGGCGAGCCGGCCGAGGTGCTCAGGAACACCTGGTCGGGGGTGTTCGAGCTGGTGCACGCCTACCCCGGGCTTGCCCGCGCCTACGTCCTCGACGACGGCCCGTCTGACCAGGCACGGGATATCTGCCAGGCCTTCGGTTTCTGCTACCTGCGCCGCCCCAACATCCGCCAGTACAAGAAGGCAGGCAACCTCAATTACGCCTTCGGCCGGACCAGGGGTCAGCACATCGTGGTCTTCGACGCGGACTTCAGGCCGCGGCCCGACTTCCTTGCCGAGACGCTGCCGTACCTGGACGACCCGTCGGTCGGCATCGTGCAGACGCCGCAGTTCTTCCGGGTGGACCCGCGGCAGACCTGGGTCGAGCGTGCGGCTGGGCCGACGCTCGAGGTGTTCTACCGGGCCGTGCAGGTGTCCAGGGAACGGTTCTGCGCTGCCCTGTGCGTCGGATCCAATGCCGTCTACCGCCGGGCGGCGCTCGCGCCGACCGGCGGATTCACGCTGATTCCGTACGCGGAGGATTCGCACACCGGCCTTGACGCCAGGCTGAACGGCTACCGGCTCAGCTACCTGCCGGTGCCGCTGGCGGCTGGGGTCTGCCCGGCCACGCTCGAGCCGTTCATGCGCCAGCAGTACCGCTGGTGCTGCGGCGCCACCTCGCTGATCTGGACCAGGCACATGTGGCGGGTGCCGCTGCCGCTGTCCGGCAGGCTGCCGTACCTGGCCGGCTGGCTGTGGAACCTCACCACCGCGCTGCGCACGCTGGTGCTGCCGGTTATCCCGATCATGCTGCTGGCGTTCCTGCCGGGAGAGATCAGGCTGCGCAACGCGCTGCTGCTGTTGCCGGCCGTGGTGACCGGAGTGGTGCTCTACCCGCTGTGGCACAACGCGCCGTACAGCCCGCGGATCTGGCCGCTCTGGCTTGCCGTCGGCTGGGCGCAGGTGCTGGCGATCTGGGACTTCGTCAACGGCAGGGTGATGTCCTGGCAGCCGACCCGTGAGCCGGCCAGCGCCACCAAGCGATTCTGGTGGGGCATCACGCTGTGGAACGCGCCGCTCGCCTTGCTGTGGGTCGGGCTGGCTGCCTGGCGGATCCTGCAGACCGGCGAGATCCGGTTTGCCGTGATCGCCGCGCTCGGCCTGACGAACCTGGCCATCGTCGCGCGGCTGGTATTCCCCGGCCGGGAGGGCACATGACCAGCCCGCCGCCGGTCGCGCCAGCACGCGGCCATCGGGCCACCAGGTCCAGGCCGGCTGCCGTCACCAGGATCATCAGGTCAGACGAGCTGCCCGCCGGGGTGAACGCGCTGGCGTCGGCTGACGGGAAGACCGTCATCGTCAGGGCATCGCTCGACCAGCAGGCCAGCCGGCGTGCGGTGCGTGAGGTCATGGCCTCCGTCCGCAGGTTCCCGGCCCTCGGCGTGCTCCCTGCCGTTGCCGCCGACCTTGTCAGCCAGGCATTCCGCCGGATCGGCAGCGCGTTCGGCGCCGCAGCCCAGTCAGTCCACCGGGTCGCCAGCGCCGCCGGAGAGCACTTCGGCGGCATGGCCGTCGCGGTGACGGCCGCGGTCGGCACGGTAGCCGCGGTGACCGCGATGGTCGTGACGTCGGGACACGGGCCGCACCAGTCAGCGGGCCAGGACCCGCCTGGCGGCACCATCGCGGCGCACGGCCGGCCAGCGGCGGTGCACGTGAGCCTGCCGCCGACCCCGCTGGCCTACCTCGGCGCGTACGCGGCTGGCCTGCCGCAGAACTTCGCCGGCTTCGACCAGTTCGCCGCGGCGGCCGGCAAACGGCCGAACATCGCCCTGTACTACAGCTCCTGGTACGAGCGATTCAAGATCAGGTTTGCCGATCAGGCGGCGCAGGCCGGCGCCACCCCGGCGGTGCAGATCGAGCCGTTCGGCGTCAGCCTGGCCGGCATCGCGGCGGGCAAGTACGACAAGTACCTGGTGAGCTACGCCGACCAGGTGAAGTCGTTCGGCCGCGCGGTGATCATCGGATTCGGGCACGAGCCGAACGGCGGCTGGTACCCGTGGGGCATCAGGCATGTCCAGCCGACGGTCTGGATCGCAGCATGGCGGCACATCGTGGACGTCTTCAGGGCCCAGGGCGCCGACAACGTCAGCTGGCTGTGGACCGTCAACGCGCAGGGCCAGGGCGCCAGCATGGCGGCAGCGTGGTGGCCAGGCCCCGGCTACGTCACCTGGATCGGGCTCGACGGGTATTTCGCTGCGCCAGGCGACCGCTTCCGCACGGTGTTCGGCACGGCCCTGAGCATCGTGCAGGGCTTCGGCAAGCCAGTGCTGATCGCCGAGACCGCCGTCGGGCCAGGCACCGGGGATCAGCCAGCCAAGATCAGGGAACTGCTGCACGGGGTGCGCGTGCACCACCTGCTCGGCCTGATCTGGTTCGACAAGGCGCAAGACAGCGGGCCGTTCCACCAGGACTGGCTGCTCAGGCCGCACACCAGGGCCGCCGCGGCGTTCCGCAGATGGTCGGGCTACCTGTCGCCCTGATCCTCGGTGGCCTTGGCGAGCCGCTCAAGGGCCGACCAGGCGCCGGCCGCGTCGGCGGCTGGCATGTCCGGGTCGAGCGAGGCTACCCAGTCCTTGCCGGCGATGCTGAGCCGCACGCCGTGCCGCCCTGCGCCCTGCGCGGAGGCGATCGCCTGCAAGAACTCGGGCGGCGGCGGGCCGGTCCTGGCGGCGGCACCGGCCGCGGCGCCACTGCCACCGGTGTTGGCACCCTCGACGACCGCGGCGATCAGCCGCCACAGCGCGTCAACCCGGCTGGCCAGCTCGCTGACCTGGTCGGAAAGCCCGCCAAGGTGCCTGGCCAGGCCGTGCGCCGCGGTGCTGACGGCCACGCTCAGCTCGGCCAGCTCGCCAGGGTGACGGCCCGCGGCTGCGGCTGCGGAAAGCCTGCCAGCGACGTCGTCAAGCTGGGCGAGCTCCGGTACCTGACGGAGCTGGACCTGCATGTGGTCGGTGACCGGTGGTCCTGCCTTTGGCATGACTCACGTCCCGTATCTGCGTTCGCCCTCATGTTCCGCGCTGGCCGGCGGCACGCTGATGCCGAGCCGCAGCGCGATCTCGGCCAGCAGGTCGAGTGCCTGATCGCGGTCAAGCGCCCTGACCCGGCGCATCAGCTCATCGGCCTCGGCCGACTTGGCTGGCTGCTCGGCCAGTTCGGCGGCGGCATCCGGGCGGCCGGCCTGCTCGAGCTGCGCCGCGGTCACCCCTGCCACCGCCGCCATCTTGGCCACCGTGCCGGCCGGGCCGTGCACCGGCGCGTAGACGCCTGGGCTGACGACCTGGTAGCCGCCGGTGATCTGGCGCCAGCGACCCTCGCTGATCTCGGCACGCCGCGCAGCCTCGCGGGCCGACAGCCCGGCGCGCCTGATACCGGCGGTGATCAGCGTCCCCCAGGGCGGCGGGTCAGGTCGAGGTGCCATGCCCGAACCTTCGCATAGACTTCGCACGCTGTCCAGGGATTGCCTGCAATCTCCCAGTGCAATATCGCAGTAGTAGCGACTGCACTACTGCGAAGCAAGCGAAATACTTCGCGCGAAGTCTTGACCCTTCGCATTACTTCGCAGTACCGTATCTCGCGGTGCTGTGCTGGCTGGGGAGCGCCGGCGGCCGCGGGTTTCGGGACGGGAGACCTGGCACGGCTACTCATGACCGGACTTCTCGCGGTGACATGAGCCCGGACCTCGGTGAGGCCGGGACCTGGTAGTTGACGCGCGGTTCAGTTCGGCTGGTGAGGGGGCAGGTCAGATGGGCGTCACGCTCTCGCTGGATGGCGGGCGCCAGGCCAGGCCACGCAGGCGTGGCCAGCACGCCAGGTCGGCTGAGGAACAAGCCTGCATGGACGCGTTCGCGGCGTTGCTCAGATCGGACGCCGAGGGCGCGGCCAGGTGCCTGAGCCGGGTGACCAAGGGCACGCTTGGCAGCCGGGTGTTGCCGGCCGCCAAGTCATTGGCCGAGGCCGCTGACCTGATGCTGACGACCAGAACCGAGCCGCGCCAGGTCGAGATCGACCTGAGCCTGTCGGCCGCCTGCCTGACCGGCCAGCGCAGGCCAGCCGCCTGCGAGTTATGCCTGTCACCCACCTGCCAGCACGACTGTCACCTGGAACGGTCGCGCGCCGCGCTAGCCAGCCGAGGCTCCCAGCCGTAGCCGCCGGTCTGTGGTCTCCCGCCGGCCAGGCG
>JASHQL010000233.1 GCA_030039155.1 Streptosporangiaceae bacterium
TGGCTGCGCGGCCGCGCCTAACGAGTGCCGCCGAGCCCGGCCGCGATCGCGGTGGCGACGTCGGCCACCTCGGTCACCATGATCTGGCCTGCCTGACTCGGCAGTGCCGCGGACCCGGCAGGGACCAGCGCTCGCCTGAAGCCCATCCGCTCGGCCTCGGCCAGCCGCCGCTGCAGGCCGGCTACCCGGCGGATCTCCCCGGCCAGGCCCACCTCGCCGATGGCCACCAGGTCACCGGGCACGCTGGCGTCGGCGCGCGAGCTGGCGAGCGCGAGCGCGAGCGCGAGGTCGGCGGCTGGCTCGCTCAGCCGTACCCCGCCAACCGTGGCCGCGTAGATGTCGTGCCTGCCGATCTGCACCTGCGCCCTGCGCTGCAGCACCGCTACCACCATGCCGACCCTGGCGTAGTCAAGGCCGGAGGCCACCCGCCTGGCCGGCTCCTGGCCGTCCAGCCGGCAGAGCAGCGTCTGCACCTCGGCGAGCAGCGGCCTGCGTCCTTCGAGCGTCACCGTGACGCAGGTACCTGGCACCGGGTCAGCCCGGTGGGACAGGAATAGCCCGCTCGGGTCTGGCAGCCCGATCAGCCCGTACTCGCCGAGCTCGAAGCAGCCGATCTCATCGGTCGGCCCAAACCGGTTCTTCAGCGCGCGCACCATCCGGAGCTGGCCGCGCACGTCGCCTTCGAACTGCAGCACCACGTCCACCAGGTGCTCCAGGGTCCGCGGGCCAGCCACCGAGCCGTCCTTGGTCACGTGACCCACCAGGATCGTGGTCAGCGTGCGCTGCTTGGCCAGCGCGGTCAGCGCCGCGGTGATCTCCCTGACCTGGGTGACGCCGCCGGGCACGCCCTCGACCCCGGCCGCGCTGATGGTCTGCACCGAGTCCACGATCAGCAGGGCCGGCTCGACCGCCTCGACGTGGCTGAGCAGCGCGCCGAAGTCGGTCTCGGCGGCCAGGAACAGGTCGTCGGTGACCGCGCCGATGCGGTCGGCGCGCAGCCGCACCTGGGCCGCCGACTCCTCGCCGGTCAGGTACAGCACCCGGCCGGACTCGGCGGCCAGCGCGCCAGCCTCGAGCAGCAGCGTCGACTTGCCCACTCCCGGCTCACCGGCCAGCAGCACCACCGCGCCAGGCACGAGGCCGCCGCCGAGTACCCGGTCGAGCTCATCAAGCCCGGTCGGCCTGGCCCGCGCGGCCGCCGGGTCCACCTGGCTGATCGGGCTGGCCGGCGCGTGCGCGGGCGCGGCCCTGAGCTGGACCCTGGCGCCTGCCCTGACCGGCTCCGCGGCCGGCTCGGCCAGGCTGCCCCACGCCTGGCACTGCCCGCAGCGGCCGGCCCACCTCGGGCTGCGCCAGCCGCATTCCGTGCACTGGTACACCGCGCCCGCCGCCGCCTTGGCCATGCACGGACAGTAACGGCGGGTACCGACAGTCAGCGGGCTGGCCGCCTGGCCGGTGCCGGCCCCGGCATAAGCTGGCAGTGCCGATGTCCCCCAGAGGAGATGCTTTGGGCAACCAGGCCCCGGTACCAGGCGTGCAGGTGGCGCTGTCGACCGCGTCGGTCTTCCCGGAACGAGCGCCGGACGCGTTCGAAACCGCGGCGCGTCTCGGCTACGACGGGATCGAGATCATGGTGACCGCGGATCCGGTCAGCCAGGACGCCGATGTGCTCAGGCGGCTTTCTGAGTACCACAGCCTGCCGGTGCTGGCCGTGCACGCACCGAACCTGCTGATCACCCAGCGGGTCTGGGGCCGGGATCCGTGGCTCAAGCTGGAGCGGTCGCGCGAGCTTGCCGAGGCGCTCGGCGCCGGGGTGGTGGTGGTGCATCCGCCGTTTCGGTGGCAGCGCGAGTACGCAAGGAACTTCGAGAGCGGGCTGCGGCAGATGGGCGGCGAGACCGCCGTCAAGTTCGCGGTGGAGAACCTCTACCCGTTGCGCCCTGGCGGCACGGAGGTGGCCGCGTACGCTCCGCACTGGAATCCGGTCGAGCTTGACTGCGACCACGTGACGCTCGACCTGTCCCACTCGGCCGTGTCCGGCTCCGATGCGCTGGCGATGGCCGGCCAGCTCGGCGGCAGGCTCGCGCACGTGCACATGGGCGATGGCAGCATGCCCGGCCTGCCGGACGAGCACCTGGTGCCCGGCCGCGGCAGCCAGCCGTGCGCCGAACTGCTCGGCCGGCTCGTCCCGGCTGGCTACCGCGGCGTGGTGGTGCTCGAGGTGGACACGCACCGGGCCGTCAGCTTCGCGGAGCGGCAGCAGGACCTGGCCGAGTCGCTCGAGTTCACCCGCAGGCACCTCACCGCCGGCGGTGCGCCCCAGCTCGCCGTCATGCCTCCAGGATCAGGGTCACCGGACCGTCGTTGACCAGCGATACCTGCATGTGCGCGCCGAAGGCGCCGGTGCGCACGGTGCCGCCAAGCTCGCGCAGCGCCTCGGCGAACGCGGTCACCAGCGGCTCGGCGACCGGCCCTGGCGCGGCGGCCAGCCAGCTCGGCCTGCGGCCCTTGGCGGTGTCGGCGTATAGGGTGAACTGGCTGACCACGAGCAGCGGCGCCGCCAGCTCGGCGCAGGACTGCTCGCCGGCCAGGATGCGCAGGTAGTAGATCTTGCGCGCCAGCGCTGCCGCCGTCCGCTCCGTGTCGCTGTGGGTGACGCCGAGCAGCACCACAAGGCCGGGCGCCGGCAGCTGGCCGACCACCTCGCCAGCGACCGATACGCTCGCCGAACTAGCACGCTGAACAACGGCTCGCACAAGAAGGCATTCTCCTGTCATGCAGACTGACCGCACCAGTACCGCCCAGACGTTGATCACCGTCGCGCCGACCGGCGCGGAGTCAGAGAAGGCGGCAGTGCCGGCCCTGCCGGTCACCCTGGACGAGCTGGTGACCACGGCGAAGGACTGCCGGGCCGCAGGCGCGGCCGTCATTCACGTGCACATCAGGGACGACCAGGCCAGGCCCACCCTGGACGTGGGCCGGCTGACCGACACCGTGCACGCGCTGCGCGCGGGCACCGACCTGATCGTGCAGCTGTCCACCGGCGGCGCGGTCACCGACCCGTACCAGGCCAGGCTGGCGGTGCTGGACGCCCGCCCCGATGCCTGCTCGCTCACCTGCGGCACTGTCAACTTCGGCGATGAGGTCTTCATGAATCCGTGGGGGTTCATCAAGGAGCTGTACGCCAAGACCCAGCAATACGGGGTGGTGCCGGAGTTCGAGCTGTTCGACATGGGGCATATCGCGACCTTGCACCGGCTGCTTGCCGAATCCGGGTTGCCGTCCGGCGGGCACGTGCACTGCGACCTGGTGATGGGCGTGCCCGGCGGCATGCCGGGCGACGCTGCCACGCTGGTCCAGGCGGTGGCCGCGCTGCCGGCCGGCGCCACCTGGTCGGCGACCGGGATCGGCCGCACCTCGGTGC
Organism: Streptosporangiaceae bacterium; assembly: GCA_030039155.1. Lineage (GTDB taxonomy): Bacteria > Actinomycetota > Actinomycetes > Streptosporangiales > Streptosporangiaceae > JOPF074. The sequence continues at coordinate 3,425 of JASHQL010000233.1, forward strand.
CGGTCATGCTCGCCGCGCTGGCGGCCGGCGGGCACCTGCGGGTCGGCATGGAGGACACGGTCAGCTTCGCCCGCGGCCGCCCGGTCACCGGCAACGCCGAGCTGGTGCAGCGGGCCGCGCAGCTCGCCGAGATAGCACAGCGCCCGGCGCTGTCGCCGCAGCAGGCCAGGGCCATGCTGGGGGTGCCAGATCACCAGTAACCCGGTGCTCGCCCAGGTGATCAGGTCGGGTTTCGTCGAGTCACTGCACCGCGGGCCGCTGGCCGGCCTGGCCGCCGACGGCAGCGTCCAGGTATCCGCCGGGCTGGCCGGCGCACCGGTCTTCCCGCGGTCGTCGAACAAGCCGATGCAGGCGGCCGCGATGCTGCGCTGCGGCCTGCGGCTCGATGGCGAGCTGCTGGCGCTGGCCGCGGCCAGCCATTCTGGCGAGGACTTCCACGTGCGCGGCGTCCGGCAGATCCTGGCGGCCGCCGGGCTGACCGAGCACGACCTGCAGTGCCCGCCTGACCTGCCGCTTGACGAGCAGGCGCAGCGGGCGATCATCCTGGCCGGCGGCGGGCCGGACCGGGTGCACATGAACTGCTCGGGCAAGCATGCGGCGATGCTGGCCTGCTGCGTCGCGGCCGGCTGGCCGACGGCCAGCTACACCGATCCAGAGCACCCGCTGCAGCTGCGCATCAGGCAGGTGATCAGCGAGCTGGCCGGCGAGCCGGTCGCCGCCGTCGGCGTCGATGGCTGCGGCGCGCCGCTGATGGCGATCTCGGTCACCGGGCTGGCCAGGGCGTTCCGCGCGCTGGTGCTGGCGGCGGCTGGCACGCCGGAGCGGCGGGTGGCCGACGCGATGCGCGCTCATCCCGCCTGGACGTCGGGCACCACCAGGCCGGAGGCGGCGCTGATGACCGCGGTACCAGGACTGCTGCTGAAGTCTGGCGCCGAGGGCGTCGAGGGATTCGCGCTGGCCGACGGCAGGGCCGGCGGCTTCAAGATCGAAGATGGCACCGCGCGGGCCAGGGTGCCGGTCACGGTCGCGCTGCTGCGTGAGCTTGGCGTCGCCGACGTGGCCGGCGCGGACCTGGCCAGGCTGGACGAGCTTGCGGCCGTGCCGGTCAGCGGCGGCGGCCTGGTGGTCGGCGAGATCCGGGCAGTCCTCAGCTGACCAGGCAGCTCGTGCTGCTGCCCTGCGCGGGGAAGGCGCTGGCCAGCGCGTCCGCGATCAGCCTGGCCCGTGCCTGATAGCCGGCCGAGGTGTAGTGGATGCCGTCGGAGATGAACCACCTGGGCTTGGCGAGCGCCGCCCAGTTGAACACCCGCATGTTCGGGTAGCTGGCGCAGGCCCGCAGCAGGGCCTGGTTCCACAGCCGCATGTTCGCCTCCGAGTACGGCCCGCTGACCAGCAATGACTTGACGTTGACCCACATCACGGGCGCGCCGTTCGCAACCGACATCATCCGCCTGATCCTGGCCGCCCTGCCGACTGCCGAGCCTGCCGCGACATCGGCGGTGTCGTCGGTGCCAAGCGCGATCACCCAGCAGCCGTGGAAGCCATGCCGGACGTAGCTGCGTGCGGCGTTGTACCCGTTGACCGTGCCCGGCAGCACCTCGACCACCGACCTTGCGCCCACGATGTTGGTGTACACGGTGCGCACGCCGACGTCCTCGTAACGAGCCACGATCCGGTCCGCCTTGTCCGGCAGGTAGTCGGGCGAGACCAGCCCCTCCGACGTGGAGTCGCCGATGTGCACGACCGAGGTGCACGAGGTCCGCAGCTGGGCGGCGCTGCCAGCCGTCTTCGCCGCTGGCGGCGGCGAGGCCGGCGCGACCGCCTTGCTGACCTCCTTGCCTGCCGCCGCGGCGCCGAGCGACGCGGTGCTCCCGGCGGCGACCACCGGGGCCTGCACCGCCCCGGCGAGGCCGGCGAACGCCACCACGATCACCCCGGCGGACCCGGTGGCCGCGGCGAGGCCGGCCGGCGTCAGGTGGCGCAACCCGCCGCTGCGTACCCTGGCCCACAGCCGCCCGATCGCGCCGTGCCGCACCGGTTCCTCGATGAACCGCCAGGACAGGGCAGCGAGCCCGATGCTGGCCGCGACCTGGACGGCAGCGCGCGGCAGGTCCTCGGTGCTGTTGGGCGGCGAGGTCAGCACGATCACCGGGTAGTGCCAGAGGTAGAGCCCGTAGGATCTGGCTCCGAGCCAGCGCAGCGGGCGCCAGCCAAGCACGCGGCCGATCGAACTCGCCGGGCAGGCCGCGCCGGCCAGCACCGCCGAGGTGGCGACCGCGAGCACGACCAGGCCGCCGCGGTAGATGAACGGGGAGTACTGACCGGTGCGCCAGATCATCAGGCAGATCACCGCAAGGCCGGCCCAGGCCAGGCAGTCAAGCGGCAGGCTGGCGCGGCGGCCTGCCCTGGCCGCGCGGCCGGACGACCAGACCATCGCCAGTGCCGCGCCGATCAGCAGCTCGCAGGCGCGAGTGTCGGTGCCCTCGTACACCCTGGTCGGGTCGAGGCCTGGCACGTACCACACGGCCATCGCAATGGCCGAGGCGGCGGCCAGCGCAAGGGTCGGCAGCGTCAGCCACTGCACCGCGGCCGAGCGGCAGCGGCGCAGCACGAGCAGGCCGAGCAACAGCAGCCAGGGCCAGAGCAGGTAGAACTGCTCCTCCACGGCGAGCGACCAGAGGTGATCGAGCGGCTGTGGCGGCGCGAACCTGGCGAAGTACGACTCGTGCTGCACGATGAGGTACCAGTTGCTCGAGTAGGTCGCCGCCGCGGCGACCGCCCCGCGAAGCTCGGCCAGCCTGGCCCGGTCGGCGATGGTGACCCAGGCGGTCACCACAGCCAGCATCACGAACAGCGCGGGCAGCAGCCTGCGGGCTCGCCTGAGCCAGAAGTCGGCGAGCCGGAGCCTGCCGCCCGCCCGCCACTGCGCCAGCAACAGGTCGGTGATCAGGTAGCCGCTGAGGGTGAAGAACACGCCGACGCCGAGCAGCCCGCCGGGCGCCCAGCCAAGCTGCACATGGTACGCGATCACGGCGAGCACCGCGATCGCGCGCAGCCCGTCCAGGCCCGGCATGTATCGCTGGTCGGAGCCGGTCGGCTTGGGCATGTTCCCCCCTCGGCTCGGGCAACTGCGCCCGGCAGGCAAGGAACTACCCGGTGTTACTTAATAACTACGTATTGTCATTGGCAAGATAACGGAGCCATGAGTGGCCGGCGCCAATTGCTAGCTCACCAGACAGCGAGCGCTGTACCCGGCCACCGGGCGCGCTGAGCATTTCATCGATCCTGGTTGTCTCGATGCGCGCTTTGTCCGGTACGTAACAGCAAGAATCGGTGAAATGACAAAATGATCATGTGAAATGGCCGCGAAACCGTACGTGCTAGCAGCGGTGTTTGCAGTTGCAAGCGCCCGGTGCGAGACTTGGCAGCATGGCCAGGGTGGACGTGAGCGCGATCGGGGCTTACATCAAGGAGCAGCGCGAGCAGGCGAAGATCTCGCTCCGCCAGCTCGCGCAGTCGGCCGGCATCTCCAACCCGTACCTGAGCCAGATCGAGCGCGGCCTGCGGCGGCCGAGCGCCGACATCCTGCAGCAGATCGCCAAGGGCCTGCGCATCTCGGCCGAGGCACTGTACGTGCAGGCGGGCTTCCTGGAGGACAGGCCGCCGGGGTCGGTGGTCCGCGAGGCGGTGCTGACCGACGAGCAGCTGACCGAGCGGCAGAAGCAGATGCTGATCGAGATCTACGAGTCGTTCCGCAAGGAAACGGCGCTGGCCAGGGCGGCGGCCGACAGCATCGACGACGAGGCCGAATTCGGTACCGGCGAGGCCGAGCTGAGCTGGCCAGAGGACGTCGGTGCCGAGGCGCTCAGGCCGCCGCGGCGGCTGGCCCTGGCGACCAGGCCCGCGCCGGACTCGGCTGACGAGGACGACGAGGACGACGACGAGGCTGACGACGACGACGCCGCCGAGGCCGACGACGCCGAGGCCGGCGGGCAGGCCTACGACCAGGCCGGCGCCGGCGAGCAGGCCGCCGACCGGGCCGAGGCCGACCAGGACGAAGCTGCCGATCAGGACGGCGAAGACGCTGAGCCGGCAGGTGCCGGGCGGGCGGCTACAGAGCAAGGCGGGACAATTCATCCGTTCCCGCGACTTCCAGGGAACAGGTAGCGTGACACCGTGCCGTTCAACTTCGTGGCCTACTCGGCCCTCAACTGGTTCTTCTGGGGCTTGCTCGCCATCGCGTTCGTGGTCGAGGCCTGGGCGCTGCTGGACGCGCTGCGGCGGCCCAAGGCGGCCTTCCCTGCGGCCAGCAAGCAGACGAAACCGATCTGGCTGCTGATCCTCGGGATCGCGACCCTCATCGGCGTCGGCGGCGTGCTCAACTACCTGCAACTGTTCAGCATCATCCCGATCGTCGCCTTCGTGGCTGCGGTGATCTATCACGTCGAGGTCAAGCCAAAGGTGAAGGCGATCGGCCCTGGCCCGTCGCGTTCCCAGATGGGGCCGTACGGGCCCTGGTAGCCGGCGCTAGTCTCGGCGGGTGACCGAGGAACACTGGCGAACGCACCGGCTCGAGCTTGCCGACCAGACGCTACGAGAATGGGACGCGACAGTCCTTGACGCGGGCCCTGACGGGATCGTGCTCGACCGGTCCGCGTTTTACCCTGGCGGCGGCGGCCAGCCGCCAGACCAGGGCGTGCTGCTGTGGGGCGGCGTCGAGACCAACATCGTCGGCGCGCGCAAGGGCGACGATCTTTACCTGATCCCGGCAGAGTCAGATCCGCTGCCGCCGGCCGGCACCAAGGTGCGCGGCGCGGTCAAGGACGAGCGCAGGACCGCGCTGATGCGCACGCACTCCGGGCTGCACGTGCTGTGCGGCGTGGTGTTCAGGGACTACGGCTCGCTGGTCACCGGCGGCAACATGGAACCAGGCCTGGCCAGGATGGACTTCGACCTGCCTGAGCTGCCTGAGGGCTTCAGGGACGCGGTCCAGGCCGCGTGCAACGCGGAGGTTGCCGCCGACCGCAGGATCGACATCCGGGTGCTGCCCAGGGACGAGGCGTTCGAGCTGCCGGACATCATCAGGACCGCGACCAACCTGGTACCGCCGGATGTGACGCAGGTCAGGATCGTGGACATCGTCGGGCTGGATCAGCAGGCCGACGGCGGCACACACGTGGCGAGCACCAGGCAGATCGGCCGGATCGAGGTTGTCAAGATCGAAAATAAGGGACGCGGGTTCCGGCGGCTGCGGATAAAGATCACTGACTGACCGTAGGCGCTTCGCGATCAGGCAGGGAACGACAGGCAGCCCGGCTCGTCTCGTCTTACAGCGGCAGCGTCAGCAGCGCGACCGGGACCAGCACCGCGGTGACTGCGGCGAGCCCGACCAGCGTGAGTTCGCCGGCGGTGAGTCCCGGCGCCGGGCAAAGCAGCCTGGTGACCCTGGCAGCTACCTCGGCACCGCCCTGGGCGGAGCCCGCTGCGGCCAGCGCTCCCGATGGGGCAAGCCCGCCGCCGGCCGCGCCGACCCGTAGCAGTGCGGTCGCCAGCTGCCGGGCCGGGCGGTGCCGCCTGGCCCGGTCGTCCGCGTGCATCTCCACGAGCAGGGCGACTGCGCGATGGGCCTCGCGCGCGGTTCTTGACCAGCGGAACGCGCGCAGCAGCGCGATGAACGGCAGCAACACCAGGTCGTGACGTTCCCTGACGTGTGCTCGTTCGTGCGCAAGGACGGCGGCGAGCTCGTGATCGTCGAGCAGGTCAAGGGTGCCCGCGCTCATCACGATCGCGGCGCGCAGGCCGGGCAGGCAGTAGGCGGCGGCCGCCGGGTGGTCGACCACCAGCGCTCCCGGCACCTTCGGGTCGCCGTGCGCGAGCAGCCGCAGCAGCACCCGCTGCCGCTGCCTTGCCCGCAGCACCGCGGCGGACGCGGCGATCAGGATCCAGCACAGCACGGCGAGCAGCGCGCAGCCGGCCAGCAGGCAGGCCAGCCGCAGCGCGGCCAGGACGGTGATGGCGGACGGCTGCCCGCGCAACAGGCTCAGCACCGCGGTGACCGCACCGCCGATCACGCCCGCGCCGGC
>JASHQL010000234.1 GCA_030039155.1 Streptosporangiaceae bacterium
GGATGCGCGAAGGCCGCGGTGCTGGCCGGGCGGATCGTGCCGCGCGCCGAGGCGGGCGCGCGCGGCAGTCCCACTGGCTGAACGTGTACCAGGTCATTCAGGCCGAGAACGGCGGCGACCGAGCCAGCGATGCTGGACGGCAGCGAGACCGCGGACGTGGCCGCCCGGCCGATGCTGCCGTCGCTCAGCCGGTAACGTTCGAGCCCGGTGTGAAAGGCGCCCTCGACCTGCCTGGCCGTCCCGCTGAACGGCACCAGCAGGCCATCGCTCGACACCGGCCGCACCGTCAGCCCATGCGCTGTCAGCTGCGCGCGCACGGCGCTGATCGCCGACCGGGACGGGCCGAACCGGCCGGCGAAGGCGCCCGGCGGCAGGTACCGGTGGAACAACGGCGAGCTCGCGTCGGTGACTGCCGCGATGAACCGCACCAGCGCGGAGTTGTCGCGTGGCTTCAGCACCACCACGCCGGACACCTCGGCCGAGGCCGGCACCGATCCGGCCGGCCTGGCGCCGGCCGGCGCGTGCGGCGCCGCCTGGACGCGCTGCATGACCGGCGGCCCGGCATGCACCGCGGACGCCGACGCAGGCGCCGCCGACAGCCCGGCCGCACTCGCAGCAAGCAATCCGAGCACCGCCGCTATCCGCGGCACAGTCAAGCGGCTCGCCATGGCGACCTTCCTCCGGGGTGAGTACCGATGCCGGCAACCGGACCGGGCCCCGCCGCCACCTGCAGGGCCCGGAACGCCAAACCCCCGCATACCACCGTCAGTGCCCGCAAGTCAATTCGGCCGGGGCAACCCGAACTGCGCTCGGGCGATCAAGTCTCCTCCGGTCGCGGCCGCCGGCCGCTGACGGCGCTCGGCTGCCGGGCGCGGCAGCCGGCCTGGTCAACGGCAGCCAGCCGGCCGGGCCGTGACTGGCGTGTGTAATGTCACTTTCTGTAATGGACGGGTCACGGGGGGACGGCACCGGCGCGCGCGGCCAGGCCAGCGTGTCCGCGATCTCGCTGCCCTCGCGGATGGTCACGCCGCTGCGCGCGGTCGGCGCGCGGGCATTGCTCGCGACCGCGCTGCTTGTGGTGTCGACCGTCATCGTCTACCTGGGCCGGGACGGTTACCGGGACGCCGCGCACCCCGGCCAGCCGCTGAGCCTGCTCGGCGCCGCCTACTACTCGGCGGTGACGCTTTCCACCACCGGGTATGGCGACATAGTCCCGGTGACCAACCTGGCCAGGCTGGTGAACGTGCTGGTCATCACGCCGATCAGGGTGGTGTTCCTGATCGTGCTGATCGGCACGACGCTCGAGGTGCTGACCGAGCGCACCAGGCGAGGCTGGCGGATCGCCCGATGGAGGTCGAGGGTGACAAATCAGACAGTCGTCGTCGGCTACGGGACCAAGGGCCGCAGCGTGCTGAACACGCTGCGGGACCGCGGCACTGCCGGTGACACGGTCGTGGTAGTCGACCACGACCGGCAGGAAGTCACCGCCGCGAACCGGGCCGGGCTTGCCGCGGTGGCAGGCGACGCGGCCAGGCGCGAGGTGCTGCAGGAGGCGCAGATCGGCCGGGCCAGCCGGGTCATCGTCGCGGTCGGCAGGGACGACACCGCGGTGCTCATCACGCTGACCGCGCGCCAGCTGAACCGCTCGGCCGCCATCATCGCCGCGGTCAGGGAGTCGGAGAACGAGCCGCTGCTGCGGCAGAGCGGCGCCGACCAGGTGATCGTTTCAGAGAACGCCGCGGGCCGGATGCTCGGCATCGCCGCGGTCGAACCAGGCGCCGGGCGGGTGATCGCCGGCCTGCTCGGCGGCGGGCTCGACCTGGCCGAGCGGCGACCTGGCGCGGCCGAACTCGGCAAGCCCGCCAGGCAGGCCGCGGGCACGGTGATCGCGGTGCTGCGCGGCGGCACGCTGCTGGTCGCCGACGACCCGCGGGCCGACGCGCTGCAAGACGACGACGTGCTGGTCACCGCCGGCTACCCGGGCCGGCCCGCGGCAGGGACCGCGGGCCGGGCCTGACGGCAACGAGCTGACGGCAACTAGCGGTAGGAATACTCAGCCGACGGGAACTGGCCGGCCACCACCTCGGCCGCGAACGCCTCGGCGGCGCCCCGCAGCACCCCGGCCACGTCGGCGTACTTCTTCACGAACTTCGGCGTCCGCGGCGTGAGGCCGGCCATGTCCTGCCAGACCAGCACCTGGGCGTCGCAGTGCGGCCCGGCGCCGATGCCGATGGTGGGGATGTCGAGGCTGGCCGTGACCCGCTCGGCCAGCTCGGCCGGCACGCACTCGAGCACGACCGCGAACGCCCCTGCTGCCTGCAGCGCCTTGGCGTCATGCAGCAGCCGCTCGCCATCTTCGCCGCGGCCCTGAACCCGGTAACCGCCGAACGCGTTCACCGACTGTGGGGTCAGGCCGAGATGAGCCATCACCGGGATGCCGGCCGCGACCAGGTCCTCGACCTGGCGGAGCACCCGGTAGCCGCCTTCGAGCTTCACCGCCTGCGCGCCGGTCTCCTTCAGGAACCGCATGCTGGCCGCGAGCGCTGCCTGCGGCGACGCCTGGTACGAGCCGAACGGCAGGTCGGCCACCACCAGCGCCCTGCTGGTGCCGCGCACGACCGCGGCGGTCAGCGGGATCAGGTCGTCAAGGGTGACCGGGATGGTGGTGTCGTGACCGAACACGACCATCGAGGCCGAGTCGCCGACGAGCAGCACGGGGATGCCTGCCTCGTCGAACACCCGGGCGGTGAGCGCGTCGTACGCGGTGAGCATCGGCCACTTCTCGGCGCGCGCCTTGGCGGCCGCGATGTCCCGAATGGTGAGTCGCCGGCCCATGCTGCCGCCGTACAGCGGCTGCTGGCTGCTGGTCCGCGCTGGTGTCGCGGCCTGCTGGCCCTGATCTGCAGACATGAGTTACCTCCGCGTCTCGAGGCGCCCCAGCGGCGTCCCCGGACTCCACCGATGATGACACGGCCAGCCCGGTGCGAGACAGGGTGGCCAGCGACACACGTTTCCAATACGATATAGTCTCGTATTGATAATGCGGGGACCAGGAAGGGCCTGATGGAGCCGGACGCAGTGCAGGCCAGGCGATGGGTGATCCTGAGCGTGCTGATCATCGGCCTGGCCGCCATCGTCCTTGACAACACGGTCCTGAACATCGCGCTGAAGACCATCTCGGAGCCGAGGGTCGGCCTTGGCGCCAGCCAGAGCCAGCTCGAGTGGGCGGTGAACTCCTACACGCTGGTGTTCGCCGGGCTGCTGTTCACCTTCGGCGTGGTCGGCGACCGGATCGGCCGCAAGCGGATGCTGATGATCGGCCTGGTGATGTTCGGCATCTCCTCGCTGGTGTCGTCCTACGCGCAGAGCCCTGACCAGCTGATCTGGGCACGCGCCGCGATGGGCCTTGGCGGCGCGGCGGTCATGCCGCAGACGCTGTCCATCGTGACCAACGTGTTCGACCCGAGGGAGCGGCCGCGGGCGATCGGGATCTGGGCCTCCGCCGTCGGCATGGCGATCGCGGTCGGGCCGATCGCCGGCGGGCTGCTGCTCGATCACTTCTGGTGGGGCTCGGTCTTCCTGATCAACGTCCCGATCACCGCGATCGGCGTGGTCGCGACCTGGCTGCTGGTGCCCGAGTCACGCAGCCCCAGTCCAGGCAAGATCGACTACCTGGGCGTGCTGCTGTCGATCGCCGGCCTGGTGACCCTGGTCTACGGGATCATCCAGGGCGGCGACACCGGATCGTGGGTGCGGGCCGACGTGCTCGGGCCGATCGCCGGGGGGCTGGCACTGATCGCGGCGTTCTGCTGGCACGAGACGAGGATCTCCTACCCCTCGCTGGACGTCGCGCTGTTCCGTGACCGGCGGCTGTCGGCTTCGGCGAGCGCGATCGCGCTGGTGTTCTTCGCGATGGCGGGGGTGTACTTCTTCATCAGCTTCTACACCCAGAACGTGCGCGGGTACACGCCGCTGCATGCCGGCCTGCTGACGATCCCGCTGGCCGCCGGCCAGCTGGTGATGGCCACCCGCAGCGCCGGCCTGGTGCGCAGGTTCGGCGCCAAGGCCGTGGCCTCGGCCGGCATGCTGCTGGTCGCGACCGCGCTGGTCGGGTACCACCTGCTCGGCACCAGCTCCCCGGTCTGGGTGCTCGAGGTGGTGTTCCTGATGCAGGGCTCGGGCATGGGCGTGGTCATGCCGGCCGCCACCGAGGGCGTGATGTCGGTGATCCCGCGGGAGCGCGGCGGGGCTGGCTCGGCCATCACCAACACCTCCCGGCAGGTCGCCTTCGCACTCGGCGTCGCGGTGATCGGCTCGGTGCTGGCCCAGGCGTACCGGGCCAGGCTGGCGCCCTACCTGCTCGTGCTGCCGCGGGGCGCGCGCGCCGGGGCGACGGTCTCGATCGCGCAGACGCAGGCGGTCGCGCACCAGCTCGGCGCGGCCGGCCTGCATCTGCTGGCCGCCGCCAGCGCGGCGTTCGTGCACGCCATGCACGTGGCGGCTACCATCTCCGTGGTCATCGCGGTCCTCGGCGCGGCCGGCATCGCGATGCTGATGCCTGGCCGGCCCGCCAGCAGGGACGAGCGGTCAGGCAGGCCAGGGGTGGAGCCAGCGCTGGCAGCCGGCGGGCCGGAGGAGGTGACTGGCTGACAGCCATGGCAGCGAAGCAGCCGCTGACCCACGAGCGGCCGGCCGCCACGACGGTCGGCCGGTCAGCGGACGGTCCAGCCGGGTCGCCCTCCCAGGGCCATGCAGCCCAGCGCGTGCCGCATCAGGCCGAGCCCGCGCGCCGGGCCGACGGCGGGCACCGTCAGGACGGCGAGCCGCGGCGCCGCGGCAGGCCGCGCAGCGAGCAGGCCGACCAGGCGATCATCGACGCCACGCTCGAACTGTTCGCCGAGCACGGGCCTGAGGGCCTGTGCATCGAGGATGTGGCGGCCCGCGCCGGGGTTGGCAAGGCCACCATCTACCGGCGCTGGCCTGGCAAGGAGGACATGCTGCTCGACGCGCTGGCGGCGCTGCGGATGCCGCTGCCTGCGCCGCAGGGCAGGTCGGTGCGCGCCGACCTGATCACCCTGGTGGACGCCTTGTGCAAGGAAACGGCCGACCCGCGCCGGGCCAGGCAGCTAGCGCTGCTGCAGGGGGAGGGGCTGAAGTACCCGAGGCTGCTTGCTGCCTACACCAAGACGGTCGCGGAGCCGCGCCGTGAGGTGCTGCGCTCGGTACTGCGGCGCGGCGTAGCGACCGGCGAGCTGCGCGAGGGCACCGACGTGGACGCGGCCGTCTACATGCTCTTCGGCGCGGTGATGGCGCTGCGTGGCTACGGCAACGAGGCAGCCGACCCGAAGTACCCGCGCCGGCTGGTCGAGGAGCTGCTGCGCGGCCTGGCCGCCCGCTGAGCCCGGCCACGGTGCGCTGACCGGACGCTCCGCAGTGCGTTCGCTAGGGTCGGCGGTATGCGCCTCACCAAGCTCGGACACTCCTGCGTGCAGCTGGACAAGGGGTCAGGCACGCTTGTCATCGACCCTGGACTGCCAGCCTGGAGCGGGCCGGATGCGCTGGCCGACGCTGCCGCGGTACTGGTCACGCACGAGCACCCTGACCACCTCGACCAGGACGGGGTACGTGCCGCGCTCGGCGCCGATCCCGCCCTCGAGCTGTGGTCGAACGCGTCGGTGACCGCGATGTTCACCGAGTTCGGCAGCCGGGTGCACGCGATCGCGCACGGCGACGCCTTCGCCGCTGCCGGGTTCGAGGTGCACGTGTACGGCCGCGACCACGCGGTCATCGTGCCCGGCATGCCGGGCATCGCCAACACCTGCTACGCGGTCGACGGCGAGGTGTTCCACCCTGGCGACTCGTTCACGGTGCCGGACGAGCCGGTCGGCACGCTGCTGCTGCCCGCCAGCGCGCCCTGGCTGAAGTTCGCCGAGGCGGCCGGCTACGCCCGCGCGGTCGCGCCGCGGCGCGGCTTCGCCATTCATGACGGCGTGCTGAGCGCCCAGGGCGTCGGCCTGATCAGCAGGCTGCTCACCACCGCGCCCGGCACGGCGGGGGTCGTCACCAGGCTTGAGCCGGGCAGCGCCGTCGAGCTCTAGCCGGTTCCGCCGGCGGCCGGCCCGGCCAGCGGCTTGGCCGTGACAGCGGCAGGCTCTGCGGCGGACGGCGCTGCGGCGGCCTGCGCTGCGGCGGACTGCTCAGGCGGCGCCGAGGGCGGCGGGATCGCCACGGCCGGCGGTGACGCTGTCGACTGCCACAGCTCGCGCATGATCACCTGGATCGCGCCCGCCGTCGGGATCGCCAGCAGCGCCGCCACGAAGCCGCCGAAGAAGCCGGCCACCCAGCTGCCGAGGGACGCGCCGACCAGGATCGAGACCAGCACGAGCAGCGGGTTGATCCGCATCGTCTTGCTCATGATGACCGGGTTGAGCACGTGGTTCTCGACCTGGGTGTAGATGACGAAGACGATCAGCGCGACGATGCCGGCCGTGGTCGAGTGCGCGAGCGCGAACAAGATGACCGGGATGCCGGCCAGCGCGCCGCCGATCATCGGCAGGAAGTCCACCAGCGCCACCCACAGCGCCCACAGGAAGGCAAACGGCACCCCGGTGATCGTCAGCGTGCCGAAGACCACCACCCCGGCGATGACCGAGGTGGTGATGTTGCCGAGCATGTAGCCGGTGACTTCCCTGTTCACCTCGCCGGCCATCCGCCTGATCCTGGCCGCCTTGCCCGCCGACATCAGGCCGAGCAGCCCGTCGCGCAGCTTCGGCCCCTCCACAAGCAGCAGCACGACCAGCACGAAGATCGTCACCAGCGCGAGCACCAGGCTGACCGCGCCCTTGCCCAGGCTCAGCGCCGGGTGCGCCAGGTCCTTGGCGTAGCCGGCCAGCTTCGGCGCGTTCTTCACCACCCAGGCCTGCACGTGGTACCTGGTCACCAGCCGGCCGACCCAGCCCTTGCCCTGCTCCGCGGTGCGGATGTAGCCGGGCAGGTCGTCGGCCAGGTCGGTGATGCCGTTCACCAGCGGGTAGCCGAACGCCACGGTCAGCCCGCCGAAGGCGACCACCGACAGCAGCGTCACCAGCGCGACCGCGATGCCGCGCCGGCCGGCCAGCCGCTTGAGGCCGAGCACGATCGGGTTCAGCAGCAGCGCGATGAAGCCGGACACCACCAGCAGCAGCAGGACCTCGCGCAGCCGGTAGACGACCTTGGCGGCAAGATAGGTCGCCACCACGACCCCGACGAAGACCAGGATCGCGCGCAACGGCACCCGGTGCGCCTCGGCCGCGCGAAAGAGCCGCTCACGGCGGGTCGAGTCGGCGTCGGACGGCTGACTGTCGTTCGTCACGTGCACAGCATGCCAGCAAGGCCGCTCCCGGCAAACCGGGCAGCGCAGGCCGGCCGCGTCCGCGGTTCGGCACTGAGCGTGCACGGCGCCAGGCGGCAGCCAGCATACTGGAGGCGCGGAATCGGCATTCCAGGCATAGGGCTGACAGAGGACGGGATCGTGCGGCTGCGGGCAGGCGTGGCGATTGACCTCGGAACGGTCAACACCCTGGTGTACGTGGCCGGCCGCGGCCTGGTGCTCGAGGAACCATCGGCGATCGCGGTGGACCGCGGCTCGGGGAAGGTCTCGGCGGTCGGCACCGAGGCGGACGCGCTGGCCGGCAAGGAGCCGCGGGACGTCGAGGTCATCCACCCGCTGCGCGACGGCGTGGTCGCCGACCTGGACGCGGCAGCCGCCATGCTGCAGGCGTTCCTCCGGCTGGCCAGGCTGCGCCGGGGACCGCTACGGCCTGCGGCCGTCATCTGCGTACCTGGCGGCGCGACCTGGGTGGAGCGGCGGTCGCTGGTGGCCGCGGCCGGGTCGGTCAGGCCGAAGTGCACGGTCCAGCTCGTCGACGAGCCGGTGGCGGCCGCGGCCGGCGCCGGATACGACCTGACCGCCGGATCCGGCGCGTTCATCGTGGACATCGGCGGCGGCACCACCGAGGTCGCGGTGCTGGCCGGCCGGCACGTGGTCAGGGCGCAGTCGCTGCGGACCGCCGGCAACGCGATGGACGCTGCGGTGACGAACGCGGTCAGGTCGAAGCTTGACCTGCTGATCGGCCGGGACGTGGCCAGGACGCTGAAGATGACCCTGGGCCTGGGCGGCGGCCCGGCGAGCGCCGAGGCGGTCGGCGTCGATGCCGGACGCCGGACGCCGCGAGTGGCTCAGATCCCCGCGGAGCTTGTCGCCGCCGCGCTCGAGCCGGCCGTCACCGCCATTGCCGGCACCGTGCAGGAGATGCTGTCGGACATCCCGCCGAACCTGGCCGATGACGTGGTACGCGGGAAGCTCAGGCTGGCCGGCGGCGGCGCGCTGCTGCCCGGCCTGGCGGGCCGGCTCGAGGAGGCGGCCGGCCTGCCCGCGGTCGTGGTCGACGACCCGCTGCGCTGCGTGGCCAGGGGAGCAGCCGCGATCCTGGAACTGGGCGGCTAGGCGGCGGACCCGGCCAGGCTCAGCACCTTGCGCTGGTAACGGACCCGGCACGGCGAGCGCGGGCCCTTGAACGCGGGAGTACGCACCGGCACCGGGTGCGGCTCGAGCAGGGTCAGCTCGAACTGCTGGAACAACCGGGTCAGCGCGACGTGCGCGAGCAGGTCGGCGAAGTGCTCGCCGAGGCAGCGGTGTGAGCCGCCGCCGAAGCCGTGCAGGTGACTGGCGAGCTCGGGATGAGCCAGGTACCGGTCGGGGCGGTAACTCGCCGGATCGTCGAAGAGCCGGGGCAGCCGGTGCGACAGCACCGGCGCGATGAACACGTCGGCGCCTTCAGGGACGAGGCGGCCGCGCAGCTCGATCGGCCGCATCGCCCGGCGGATCATCAGCGGCACCACCGGATGCAGCCGCATGGTCTCGCGGAGCGCCCGGTCCAGGCAGGCCATGCGGTGCACCGCGGCGATGTCGAGCGCGGCGTCAGCCGGCATGACCCGATGCTGCTCGGCGAGGATCTTGGCGAGTTCATCCGGGTGCTGCAGCAGGTCGATCACCGCCCAGCCCAGATGGCCGGTGGTGCTGTCGTGGCCGGCGAAAACCGTGCTCAGCACCTCGCGGACGACCTGGCTCTCGGCGACCGGCTCGCCGTCGAGCCCGACGGCGGCGGCAAGCACCTGCAGGTAGTCGGGTGGGTCCACCGGACTGGCGCGCCTGGCCCTGACCAACTCGCCGCAGGCGGCGCGCAGCCGGTCCCGCGCGCGCCTGGCGCGCACCAGGTGCGGGGCCGGGACCCAGGCCGGCGTGATCGGATCGACGCCGCGGATGAACAGCCGGAAGTCCCTGGCCACGGTCGGCGGCATCCGGCGGACGAAGTCGTCGCCGACCAGCGCCTCCATGATCACTCCGAGCACCAGGTCGTTCATCTCGGCCGGCAGGTCGAAGGTGCCTTCGGTGCCGAGGCGTGCCGTGAAGCTGGCACAGTGCCGCTCCATGATGGCCAGGTGCGCTGCCGCTACCTTGCCCCTGAACAGCGGCAGCCCGATCGCACGCTGGCGCTCGTACTCGTCAGGCCCGGCGAGGTAGTACAGGTCCGGCCCGAACAGGTCCTCGGTGAATTCCAGGCTTGGCCCGATCAGCAGGCTGTGGTCGGTCTCCTTGAACACCCACTTGGCCAGTTCCGGGCCGACCAGGAACACGGCGGGGCGGCGGCCGAGGCGCAGCCGGAAGATCTCGCCATGCTCGGCGAAGCCGCGTTCCAAGAGCCGCGGGTAATCACGCAGGAACTCCAGCGCATGCCCGACGCCCGGCAGCGCGCCCGAAGCCAGCGGCGGCAGGCCGGCCTGGCGCCCCGGCTGTTGCTGTGTGTCCATGACCGACAGTTCCCCTCGGCTCGGCACGCGACCGGGTGCGGTGGCCCTGTGCAGATTCTCAGGAACGCCGCTTTGCTGCCGGTGTGCCGCCGCTTTCCGGCCCGCCCCGCGGCGGTCAGGCCTTCACCGCCTGCAGCGTGTAGGAGTGCGGCAGCCGCCATGGCCGGTCAGCCAGCCGCCACTCGCCGCCCGGCAGCCGATCCATCTTTCCCGGCAGCGCATTCCACGGCACCGAGTCGTGCTCGGCCAGGCCGGTCAGCCGCATGCCCGCGGCAAGCAGCGCGGTGATGATCTCGCCGAGACCGTGACTCCACTGATACGTCGTGGTGTGCTCGAACCGCGCGTCGGTCTGCACGTAGGTGCCGCCGTCGTCCCAGACCAGCGGCTCGGCCAGCTCGAAGTAGGGGTACCGCAAGGCCAGCAGGTCGTCCTCCCGCACGTCGTCGACCGCCCACAGCACCGGATGGCCTTCCCTGATGAACAGCCGGCCGCCCGGCCGCAGCAGCGCCGCCACCACCTCGGCCCATGGCCTGATCTCCGGCAGCCAGCACAGCGCGCCGATGCCGGTGTAGACCAGGTCGAACTGGCCGGCCCCGAGCACCGTTGCCGCCTGATAGGCATCGGACTGGACGAACCGCGCGTCCGCGCCGGTCTGCCCGGCCAGCCGCCTGGCCACCTGGAGCGCGGCGGCAGAGAAGTCCACGCCGGTCATCGAGGCGCCGAGGCGGGCGAGCGAGATGGTGTCGGTGCCGATGTGGCACTGCAGGTGCACCCCGCGCAGCCCGGCGATGTCGCCGAGCAGCGGCACGTCGAAGGCCACGACCTTGCTGAGGAACGCCGGATCGGCCAGGAAGTCGGCCACGTGGTAGTCGGGCGAGGCGGCATGCGCAGGCGCCCGCTCGTCCCAGTTGGCCCGGTTCACGTCCAGGTAGCTGGTCACCGGCCAACTGTGACAGCAGCCGCGCGGGTATGGCGAGCGAGTTCCCGGCCGGCCCGGCGACCGGTGAGAATGGGGGCCGGAGGTGCCTGGTGATCTTCTCAGTCGACCATGTCGTCTTCGCGGCGACCAGGCAGCAGGCCAGCGACCTGCGCCGGACGCTGCGAAGCCACGGCCTGGTGCCGGTTGACTTCCATCTGGAGTTTCCTGATGACCAGCTGGCCAGCGACAGCGTCGGCCTGGCTGGCGGCATCTCGCTCGAGTTCGTCTATGAGACTGCGCGGCACGCAGGCCCGGCGGCGTGGTTCGACCAGGTGCCGCGGGTGATCGGGATCGGCTTCGCTGCTGACGACTTCGCCGCCGACACGAACTGGGACGGCGACCAGGGCGCGTGGACGATGCCCGAGCAGCAGGGGTTCCCGAACGCGGCTGGCCCGCACGAGCATCAAAGCGACTTCTACGTGTTCGTCATGGACCGCAGGGACGGCGTGCTGCAATTCCCCGGCCTGACCACCGGGCCGCGGCTTGCGCAGATCACCCTGGCCGGGGCCGGATCGGCTCGCTGGCGAGCGCGACTGCAGCGCTGGCTCGGGCTCGCTGAGGACGGCGACGGCCTTGCCGCGGGCGACGCCCTGATCAGCTTCGCCGACGGTCAGGCAGCCAGCGTGCGGGCAACCCTGACGTTGCATGGCAGCCGCCGTCCGGCCGTGATCCCGCTTGCCAGCGGCGAGATCCGGCTGCTCGATGCGCCGGAACGGTCAAGTTAGACTCCAGGCCGTGGCGGGTGCACAAGCGCCGAAGGCGACCATCTTTGAGCTGGCCGAGGCGGCCAAGGTATCGATCACGACGGTCTCGCACGTGTTCTCCGGCAACCGGCCGGTGAACGCGGAGACCCGCAGGCGGGTGCTGGCGGCGGCCGAGCAGCTCGCCTATACCCCCAATACCAGGGCTAGGGCACTGGCGACCGGGCGCAGCTATTCGCTCGCGCTGCAGGTGTCGTTCACCGGCGAGGCCCTGCTCATCAACACGTTCTTCGCCGAGCTGCTGCCGGCGATCTCGATGGCAGCCGTCGAGCGCGGCTACTCGTTCGTCTACGTGCCGCCCGCCGCTGACGCGCACAAGTTCATCGAGCCGCTGGTGGGCAGCCGGCGGATCGACGGCGCGGTGTTCGTGGACCCGGTCGCCGGGGATCCCTTCCTGGAGGCGGTGCGGGCCAGCGACATGCCGTTCGCCTCGATCGCCAGGCCGCTGGACTGCTCCACCGACAACTGGGTCGACAACGATCACGCGCACGTGTGCGAGGGCGTCGCCGCGCACCTGGCCAGGAGCGGCTATCAGCGGGCCGCGCTGCTGACCATCGAGGCCGACGGATCGTACCTGGCCGACTACCGGGCCGGCTACCAGAACGCTTTCGGCTGGCAGCAGGTCGTCATCGCCGAGCAGTTCACCTTCAGGGCCGCCGCCGAGGCGGCGGCACGGGCGCTGCGCAGCCCAGAGCCGCCGGACGCGTTCTTCTGCATTCACGACCAGTTCGCGGTCGCCGTCGAGTCCGCGGTCGAAGCCGACGGACGCAAGGTCGGCAGGGACGTCGGGATCATCGGCGTCGGCGACAGCATGCTCGCGCGGCAGGCCAGGACGCCGCTGTCGTCGGTGAACGTCTTCCCGCACCGGCACGGCGCGGCCGTGGTGGCGATGCTCGATGAGCTGATCGCCGGCGCGCAGCCGGTGGCGCCTGTGCTCATCCCGGCGCGGCTGGTCGCCCGCGGTTCTACCCGCCGCAAGTAACGCGGCAAGTTACTCCTGCGTACTTCTGCGACGCTAGCAGCGGGTCTTGCCCGCTACGGGCTGGAATGTTAGCCTCGCCCAAAGCCCTTTGCATGGCAACGAGGTGGTTAGGCGTGAGTGAGCGCGATACCTCTGCCGCCGAGGTGGCAGGATCCGGAGCGAGCTACTACACCAGGCAGGCGACGGGGCTCGTGCGCGAGATCTCCGTCGGATCCAACATCGCCCTGAACGTCTCGTTCGTCTCGCTGCCGCTGGCCGCGCTGGTGGCGACCGAGGCGCCGTTCTCGTTCCCCGGCGCGAACCCGTTCTGGGTGACCGTTATCTGCGTCGTGCTCTGCATCGTGCCGACGCTGCTGTACGGCATGCTCACGAAGGTCATGCCGCGGTCGGGCGGCGACTACGTCTTCGTCAGCCGCACCATCCACCCCTGGCTTGGCTTCGCCGCGAACTTCAACATCAGCGCCTGGTACCTGCTGGTCATCGCGTACTTCGGATACCTGCTGGCGCCGTTCGGCTTCTCCCCAGCGTTCACCACACTCGGCGTGGCCACGCACAACAAGACGTTCATCCAGTGGGGCGCGACGCTGGGCACCAGCAAGCTCTGGGGATTTGTCATCGGCGCGATCATCCTGGTGCTCTGCGGGGCGCTGATGAGCCTGAGCTTGCGCCGGGCGCTGCGGATCTTCGGCGTGATCTTCCTGTTCTCGCTGCTGTCGGTGGTGCTGTCGATCATCGTGCTGGCCATCCACGGCCGCAGCGACTTCATCAGCTCGGTCGCGGCATTCGGCGGCAATTACCACACGATCATCACCGACGCGCACAAGGCCGGCTACGCCGGCAGCGCCACGTTCAGCTTCAAGAACACCATCCTGGCCATGCCGCTGGCGTTCGCCTCGTTCGGCTACGCGATCGTCAGCGCGTACGCCGGCGGCGAGGTGCGCTCTGCCCGCACCCGCTCGCTGCGCGCGATGCTCTACTCGCTTGCCATCTCCGGCGTGCTCGTCGCGCTGCTGATGGCGCTGGCGCTGCGGACCTTCGGCAACGACTTCCTCGGCTCGGCCACCTTCTTGTCCAACACCGGCTCGAAGCTATACCCGTTCGGCTCGCCGGCCTTCTTCTTCTTCTTTGTCTCGATGGTGGCGCACAACCCGGTGCTGATCGGCGTGATCAACTTCTCCTATATCGCCGCGTACGTGGTCGCGCTGCCGGCCACGTTCCTGATCGTCAGCCGCAACCTGTTCGCCTGGTCGTTCGACCGGGTGCTGCCTGACCGGGTCTCCGACGTGAACGAGAAGACGCATTCGCCGATTAAAGCGAACGTGATCATCCTCATCGCCACGCTGGTCTACCTGGTGCTGATCATCTGGGGCACGACCGGCTTCCTGGAGATCTTCTACACCGCCGGCATCGCCGAGCTGCTCACGTTCTTCGTGGTGGCCGTCACCGGCATCTTGTTCCCGGTGCTGCGCCGCGAACTGTACGAACGGTCGCCGATCCGCGGCAGCTTCCTCGGCGTGCCGATCATCAGCCTGGTCGGCATCGGGGCGCTGATCATCTACGCGCTGTTCTTCTACCCGCTGGCGACCAACGACGTGCTCGGCGCGAACACCACGCTCGGCTGGGTCGTCACCGGCGTGATCGCCGGGATCGGCATCCTCGGCTACCCGATCTCGTACCTGCTCAACCGGCGGCGCGGCGTCGACCTGAGCCTGGCATTCAAGCAACTGCCACCCGAGTAGGAGCGCCTGCTTGTTCAGCCGCAAGAAGACCGACAGCCGGACCAGGTTGTACTTCGCCACCGACATCCACGGGTCCGAGCAGTGCTTCCGCAAGTGGCTGAACGCGGCCAAGGTGTACGAACCCGACGTGCTGATCCTCGGCGGCGACGTGACCGGCAAGGTGCTGGTGCCGCTGGTCGCCGAGGCGGACGGCAGCTGGCGCGGGTCGCTCTACGACCGGCCGCTGCACGCGCGCGACCGCGACGAGCTGGCGGCCATCCAGAAGCAGATCCGGGCCATGGGCCGGTACCCGGTAGTGCTGGACCCGGACGAGAAGGCCGAGCTTGACGCCAGCCCGGCGAAGGTCGACGTGGTGTTCAGGCAGGCGATGCGCGACACCCTGGCGCAGTGGGTCGGGCTCGCCGAGGAACGGCTCGGCCCGCTCGGCATCCCGGCCTACATGATGCTCGGCAACGACGACTTCGATGACCTTGCCGACGTGCTGCGCGGCTCGCAGGTCATCAGCTACGCCGAGGACGGCGTCTTCGAGCTGCCCGGCGGGTACGAGATGCTGTCGATCGGCTACTCGACGCCGACCCCCTGGCACACCGAGCGCGAGATCAGCGAGGCCGAGGTGCAGGCCAAGATCGACGGGCTGGCCGCCGGGCTGCGGAACCCGGCAAAGGCGATCTTCAACATCCACTGCCCGCCGTACGACACGCACCTCGACCAGGCGCCGCAGCTCGACGAGAACCTCAGGCCGGTCGTCGACGCCAGCGGCCTGCGGATGGCGTCGGTCGGGTCGACCGCGGTGCGCAGCTCGCTCGAGACCATGGAGCCGCTGCTTGGCCTGCACGGCCACATTCACGAGTCGGCGGCGGCGCAGAAGGTCGGCCGCGCGGTCAGCGTCAATCCTGGCTCCGACTACGGGGACGGCGTGCTGCGCGGCGCGATCATCGATCTTGACCAGGTCAAGGGCGTCAGGCGCTGGCAGCTGGTGCAGGGCTGAGCGGCCGGCCATGGGCGAGATCCTCTGGGTGAATCCGGTCGGCACCGGCGCGTTCGACGCGGAGACCAGCGAGCTGATCGAGGCCGTGCGGTCGCCCGCGCATACCGCCAGGATCCGCCATCTCGACCAGGGCCCGCCGCACCTGGAATACCACCTGTACGAGCACGCGGCGCTCGGGCCGATGGTCAGGCTGATGCGCCAGGCCGAAGACGACGGCTGCGTCGCCGGGATCATCGGCTGCTTCTACGACGGCGGCCTGCGTGAGCTTCGCGAGGCGCTGCGGATGCCGGTGGTCGGCATGGCGGAGGCCGCGCTGTACCTCGCCTGCAGCCTTGGCCACCGGTTCTCGGTCATCGTCGGGCGGCGCAAGTGGGTACCGAAGATGACCGACAACGTGATCCTGTACGGGCTGGACCGGCGGCTCGCGTCGATGCGGTCGGTCGAGATGGGCATCCCCGAGATCGCCGCCGATCCTGACCGGTTCTACGACCGGGTGCTCGAGGAGGGCCGCAAGGCGGTGGCCGACGACGGCGCCGAGGTGGTCGTGCTGTCGGAGATCGCCTCGCCGCAGTTCTGGGCCCGCGCCAAGGCCGAGCTGCCGGTGCCGCTTGTCGATCCGGGCGTTGCCTGCTGGAAATGGGCCGAGCTTGTCGGTGACCTGTACGACCGCCTCGGTCTCGGCCACTGCAAGCTGTACGGCTTCGAGCCACCGCCGGCCGAACGGGCCGCCCCATGAAGACGCAGGCGCTGCTGGACGAGGGAGCCGCCCTCGTGCGGAGCACGCAGCAGCAGGGCTCGACACTCCGGCTGCTTGGCGGCGCCGCGGTCATCATGCACTGCTCTGGCACCCCGCACCGGGAGATCGGCGACCTGGATGGGGTCACCAGGCGGGCCGACGTCCGGCAGCTCACCGGCGTCCTGCAGCAGCGCGGATACCAGCCGGAGACCAGGTTCAACGCGCTGCACGGCGACCGGCGGCTGATCTTCCACGGCAGCGCGGGCAAGCTGGACATCTTCGTCGACACCTTCGACATGTGTCACAAGATCGAGCTGGCCGGCCGCCTCGCGCTTGACTCGCCGACGATTCCGGTCACCGACCTGCTGGTCACCAAGCTGCAGGTGGTCGAGCTGACCGAGAAGGATGCCAGCGATCTGGCCGAGCTGCTGCGGCACCACGCGCTCGGCAGCGGGCCAGGGGATCATTTCGACGTTCCCTATCTCGAAGGTCTGGTCGCCGACGACTGGGGCCTGTGGCGGACGCTGACCGGGACCCTGGCGCGGCTGCCTGAGCTGCAGCCAGGCGTAGCGGAGCAGGCGCGAGCGCTCGGCCAGCTGTTCGACGACGCGCCCAAGGGCCGCAGATGGCGGCTGCGGGCCAGGCTTGGCGACCGCAAGCGCTGGTACGAGCTCCCCGATGAGGTCGAGGTCGAGTAGAGAGGGAAGGGCCAGATGGGGCAGATCAAGACCGACACCGATGTCGCCGACTTCCTGCGTGGCGCCGACTTCATGAGCGCGTCCGGCGGCGGGAACCCGGCAGTGCAGCATGAGCAGTTGCTCGAGGACCTGCGGCACGGCCGCAGCCTCGGCTTCGTCCCGCTCGCAGAGCTCGACCCTGACGGCATCACGTTCTCGGTCTGCTACAGCGGGTCGATCGCCCCGGAAAGCTTCGACGACCCCGAGGAGCGGGCGCTGGCGCTCGGCGGCGGCAAGGTCAACGACCTGCCGTTCGTGCAGGCGGTCCGGCTGCTCGAGGAGGTGCTCGGGGTCAGCTGCGCGGGCCTGGTCTCGATCGAGATCGGCGGGATCAACACCGGCGCGATCCTCAGCGCCGCTTCGCGGCTCGGCCTGCCGCTGGTCGACGGCGACTACTCAGGCCGCGCGATCCCCGAATTGAACGCCACCGCGCTGCACGTGTTCGGAGCGCAGCCGCTGCCGATGGCTTGCGTCGATCATTTCGGGAACGAGGTCATTCTGCGGGCCTCGCCCTCGGACGCGTGGGCCGAGCGAATCGGCAAGCATCTCGCCCTGGCATCGCTCGGCATGATTGCCTGCTCGTTCGCCGCGCTGCCGGCCCGCGAGACAGCCAGGCTGTACGTGCCAGGCACGCTGTCGGAATGCCTGGCGCTCGGCCGCGCGATCCGGGTAGCCAGGGAGAACGGCGCGGACCCGGTCGAGGCGGCGGCCGCGGCGCTGGACGGCTGGGTGATCTTCCGCGGCACCGTGACCGGCAGGGACTGGGCGAACACCGGCTACATGGAAGGCACCCACGAGCTCACCGGGACCGGCGCGTTCGCCGGGCACACGCTCAAGGTGTGGTTCCGCAACGAGAACCACGTGAGCTGGCTGGACGGCGAGCCCTGGGTGACCAGCCCGGACCTGATGGAATTCTGCGACCCGGCCACCGGCGAGCCGCTGGTCAACACCTACGTGCAGCTCGGCCAGGAGATCGCGGTGGTCGGCCGTAGGCGGCGCGACCAGTTCGACTCGGCCGCGGGGCTCGGCGCGCTCGGCCCCCGGCACTTCGGCTTCGACCTGGAGTTCCGCGGTATCGAGTCGTTGTTGTGATCGAGCAGGCGACGGCGGTGCTGCACGCGCTGGCCGGCTCCGATGTCGAGGCGCTTGACCGGCTGTGCCATGACGACGTGCTGATCTGGGGGACCGACGAGGGCGAGGTGTGGCACGGGAAGGCAGCCGTGCTCAGCGGCTTCGCCGGCCTGTACGACCTGGGCGTCCGCTGGCTGGGCCCGCCGGTGACCGGCACCGGGTGGCTGGCCGGGGCGGTTGAGTTCAGCCAGCCGGGGGAGCGGCCGGTCCGCGCACGGGTCACCATGGTGTTCGACGGCGACCTGCTCGCGCACGCGCACTACTCGGTGGCGGTACCTTCCGGGTAGAAGATGCCGCCGAGTTGCGTGCCGGGCCGGTAGCCGAGGTGGAACCACGGTGGCTGCAGGTCCACCGGCTGCGCCGCGGCCAGCGCTGCCGCGGCGGCGCGGACAGCGTCGCGCTGGCCTGAGTCGCTTGCGTAGTCGGCGCTGGCATGGCCGACCACGACGATCCGGCCGGCCACCGGCATGTCCAGGTAGCGGAACGTCCAGTCCAGCATCTGCAGGCACGGGCCGGCCTCGTAAAAGCCGCGCTCGCCCTGCGCCAGCACGATGACCGCGCGCTTGCCCCGCATCCTGGCGCGGAAGCCGGCATCATCCAGGTCGAGCAGGCAGCTCCACCGGTCAACGAACAGCTTGAGCTGGCCGCTCGGCCCGTACCAGTACAACGGCGTGCCGACCACCAGCAGGTCGGCGGCGTACACCCGGTCCATCAGCGCGCCGAAGTCATCGGTGATGTCGCAGCCGCCGGCCGCCACGCAGCTGCTGCAACTGGCGATCGGCTCGATCCGGTAGTCGGTCAGGACGATCTCGTCGGTCTGCTGGCCGGCCGCGCGCAGGCCGGCCAGCAGGTCGAGCATCGCGGTGCGGGTGTT